>JAGHCE010000225.1 GCA_021160625.1 Planctomycetota bacterium
ACCCTACATTGGACGCGAGTGAACCAGCGCCCCTACGGCTCTTTTCAACAGGCCAATACTGTCCCCTTTTCGCCCGGCAAGCCGCGCCGGCAAAAGGTCAGAGTCCTTACATCTCGACCCAGGCGGATGCGGCAAGGCCGGCATTAGACCTGCCCAAAATGCGGGCGGCGCGTATAATGCTGTGACTTATTTGCCGTCAAGGAGGTGAGGGGCTGCAGATGACTCCGGAGCGCACACTCGATCTCATCGAAACATACCGGGACGGCCTTCTGGAAGACACGCTGGCGTTCTGGCTGGACAGGTGTGTGGATCGGGAGTACGGGGGGTTTCTGCACTGCCTGGATGCTGACGGCTCCCTGCTCGGCAGCGACAAGGGGGTATGGGTAAACGCCCGGTTGACCTGGCTTCTGGCAAGGCTCTACAACAGAGTCGAGCGGCGCCCCGAATGGCTCGCTCTTTCAAAGCACGGGGTCGATTTCCTGCTGAAGTACGCCTTTGATGGAGATGGGCGATGCTTCTATAGCCTCACGCAAGGCGGCCGGCCGCTTCGCAAGCGGCGCTACCTCTTCAGTGAGGCCTTCGTGACGATTGCGCTGGCCGAATATGCACGCGCGGCCGGCGACGCCCACGCCCTCTCGACTGCGGTGGAACTGTACCGTCGTATCCTGACCTTCCACGAAGTGCCGGGCCTTCTTTCGCCGAAGGTATTCCCCGAAACGCGGCCGTCGAAGTCCCATGCGATGCCGATGATACTCCTCGCCACAACCCAGGTCATCCGGGAAGTCGACGACGATCCTCTCTACGCCGAGGTTGCAAAGCGCTCTGCAAACGAAGTGCTCGGCGACTTCCTCCACCGTGACGAAAAGGCGCTTCTTGAAACGGTTGGGCCAAACGGCGAACGCCTGGACGGGCCCGAGGGACGCTTAGTCAACCCTGGTCATGCCATCGAGACGTCGTGGTTCCTGATGGAAGAGGGGCGAGCCAGCGGCGACCGGGCGCTCATCGAGGACGCCTGCCGGATACTTCGGTGGTCGCTTGAGGCCGGCTGGGACGACGAATTCGGCGGCATTCTCTATTTTGTCGACATCGAAGGCAAACCGCCGGAGCCGTATGAACACGATATGAAACTCTGGTGGCCGCACACGGAGGCGATATACGCAACGCTTTTAGCGTACCGCCTTACCGGCGAAGAACAATATCTTGACTGGCATACGCGCGTGCATAACTGGGCCTATTCGCATTTTCCCGACAGGGAGCACGGCGAATGGTTCGGCTACCTGCATCGGGACGGAACGCCTTCATCGAGGGTCAAGGGCAGTATGTGGAAGGGCCCCTTTCACCTGCCGAGGATGCAGCTTAACTGCTGGACGCTGCTGGAGGAAATGTCGGCGGCCTAAGGGCCTTTGGGAGGATTTACCTGTGAGTGAAATCGATAACCTGCTTGAGAATCCGTCCTTCGAAGACGGCGCAGTCCTGCCTGAGGCCTGGGAGTGGGTGGTGAAGAGCGGACGGCCGTACTGGAAGTTCGACCACACGGAGCGGCTTTCGGGGAAACGTTCGGTCGTCCTTATGCAGGACACAGGGAAATCTCACGGGGAGTTTCGCCAGATTGTCCCCGCCGCCGGTGCCAGGCGCTACCGTCTTCGGGGCCGTATCAAGGGCCACATTGAAGGCGCAGGCGAAGAAAGCGGTGCGAATCTCTGTCTGCGGAGCCTTTCAGGCGGCAGGGAGATAGGCATCATGCGCTGCAGGCCCTTTTTCCTCGGCCGCTGCGAGTGGGACTTGTGGATGTCGGACTACGTTACTCCGGCAGCGACCGACGCTCTCCTTGTATCATTTGATATGCGCAACGGTGACGGAGCCGCCTGGTTTGATGAGATCGAGCTTTTTGAAGTCCCCAAACCCCTGGCCTTCAGTGCCGCCGGGTTCGTGAGGACGAGCGCCTCTGCTGTGGGCCGCGGGGCGGTCTCACCTCGGACAAGGAAGGCAAACTCGGCCCAGGTCTTCAGCGATGCCGACGTGAGCTTTCTTGTCTCCCAAGTATTATGCCCGCTTCTTGGCAGCCAGAACGTTGACGCCTCGGGGTCGGGTCGCCTGGCAGCGGCGGGTGCGGATGCAGTTTTCGTTTTCGCGAACAAGCCCGCGGGCGCGCGCCCAGCTGACAAATCCAGGATGACATTTGCGCAACTGGAGCGACTCTGCGACGACAAGATTGTTATCTTGACACCTGAAGCACTTGTGGAGGCTGTTGGAAACGGCGGCGTGGGACTGGCAAGATGTGAAGACCCGGTTCAAGCCCCTGGTGCGTGCATTCAAAAGGAGTGCTTCCTCTCCCAGGGTCTCACGAAGGGAGACGTTTTCCCTTGGTGCCGAAGAGACGAACACGATGTCTTTGCCCAGGTGCAGATTGACGCGCGTTCAGAAGCGCTGAGCGCGCTTGGCTTTGAGACAATCGCCACCAGTGTTACTGGTACGCAGGACGGCACGGGCCGACCCGTCATCCTCTGGCGTCAAGGTAGCGCCGGAGGGATACTCGTAGTTGATCTTGAAATACTCAACTCTCGCCCTCGCTGTGACTACCGTGAGAACCTGGGAGTGATCATTCTTGCAAACGCCCTGGGCCGACCGCAGACGTCGTTGGGTGCATACGTGGTCCCCGACACCAACTACGATACATTTTGCCGCCGGCTTCATAATCTCACCCAAGCACACCCATCGATACGACTCAAAGAGGAGAATACTACCGACCTTGGAAAGCCCATCTACTCATTCACAATCGGCCGCGAGGACGCTCCCGTTTTCTTCGTTGACTGCGGCATACACCCCTACGAGTGGGCTCCAACCTTTGGGGCACTCATCTACATCAGCCGCCTGGCAGATGAATATGAACACGGCCTGCCGTGGGCCAAAACCATCCTGGAGCAGATACAACTCAAATGCGTGCCTCTGTATGCCCCCGACGTCTACGGGGAACTAGTCAGAGACGTTAACGGTGTGAACCTGAACAGGAACTTTCCCCCACACTGGGATGCCTACGAAGCAAATGACAAGGGCCGTGCGCCGTTGAGCCGGGTCGAAACGCGCACCATTGCCGAAATCCTCCGGCGCGACAGGATCGTCGCAGCCGTCAACTGGCACGAGACGAACGCAGGCACCAACTGGGTCGGCGCTCCAGGCTTCCAGGGTCGATACGAGAAATACGCGACAAGCATCCCGGCGATCTTCCAACAGATCATAGATCCGGGCCTCTTTTTCTGGCAGGCCGCAACGTGGACTCAGAATACCGACCGGCGCAACTTCCACTATCACTATATGGATTCGTTCCCGTATCTTCGGGACTACGGGGAAAGCCTTGCGCCTTACGAGATACACTACGCTGACTCGCTCGGCATCGACGGTCTCCTCGTCGAGCAGTACGGAAACAGCGACATTTCTTGTGCTGCAACGCCGCAGCGTACCGATCTCACGGGCCGCATAATCGAGATGCTCCTCGGTCTGCAGATAGGCCTTGTCTGCCGCAACCACGCCACGGACGACCGCGTAGTTTCCATCCCCTTGCTCTGTGGCGAAGGCTGTGGGGAGAAAAGCGTCTTCACTGCCTCAGGCCTGGAAGTGTCGCGGAAGTCACTTGCCGCTCGCGGTGGCCGCGCCCTCGTCGAGGCAGTCATCCCCCCGCAGGGCGTCCTCGTCGTCAACCTTGCCCCCGCCCCCTGGCAGAGTGCGAAAAGACCCACTCAATGAGCTATTCGCAGCCTGCGCAGCGGAGCGTTGTTATGCAAACTGCGGCTGCGGCAAACTTGATATCGGTGGGAGCGGCACTAAACTGTTGGGCTGCGGAAAATGGTGACTTTTGCTCCGTTACAGGGAGGGCAGTCTTATGCGGGCTATTTGCGCGTTGCTCGTGGTCGCCGCATTTGGGCCGGCGTGTGTTGCGGGGGCAGTGCGTGCCGCCAAGGAGGTTTCAAAGCCGGTGCCGAGGATTCCTGACGGAGCCTGGGCGGATACTCTTTCGGAGCATCCGAGGCTGCTCGGGCCAAAGCAGCGCCTTGCCGAGCGAGCACGGACAATGCCGCAGTTCTACGCGGTTGTCAGATCGCACGGTTCCCTCGTGGCGGCCGGCATAGCCAACGCCGTGGACGGGATCGTCCCGGAACGAATCGACAAATATATCGCCGATGCCGCAAGCGAGGTCGCCAAGGGGGTCACCAACATCCACCAGACCACCTGGGTGCGGCTGACAAAGGTCGCAGAGACGTACGATTTCTTCCACGACAGCATCTCGGCCGAGGACCGCCGGGCGATGATCGTGTGGATGAACGCCCACCTTGAAGCATACAAGGGTGACGAGACCGCATTTCACAACTCGACGCTCTCCAAGATCCTCTGCTACCTGCGCATAGCCTATGCCACCTGGGGCGAGAACCCCCGGGCCGAGGACTTCCGCGACTACGCCCTCATCAATCTTTACGAGGGGAAGGTCGTCCCGCTCCTCAACGAATTCGGCGCGGGCGGGGGCTTTACCGAGTGCGGCTGGTATGGGCGGCATTCGCTGTGGCACCTGGTGCAGGCGCTGGAGCTTGCGCGACGGTTCGAGGGATACGACGGCTTCGCGAAGGCGCCGCGCTTCTTCTACCAGAGGCTTGCCTACGAGATGCTGCAGCCGTACCCGGGGCTCTGGGTGTACGGCTCCCAGCGCTTTGCCTGCGAGGGAGACGGGTCGCTCGTTTTCGGCGGGAGCAACACCTACCCGATGCTTATGCGGAACCTCCTGGCGCAGTATTTCAGCGGCTCCGATCTTGCCTGCTACGTTCGGGCCAGGCGTGTCGCACCACCGACTTCGCACGCCAAGGTCGCCGACTTCCTCTGGGATGAGGGGCCGCAAGAAAAACCGCTCGACGTGAACACGTTCCCGAAGGCGCATCTCGCATCGGGCATCGGTCGCGTGTACGCCAGGAGCGACTGGACGGACGATGCGTCGTGGCTGAGGTTTGAGTGCGGCGACTACTTCGTCGGCCACCAGCATTTCGAAGTAGGCAATTTCGAGATTTTCCGCTATGAGCCGCTTGCCGCCGAGAGCGGCGAATACGTGGATTACGGCTCGGACCACTCGGTCAACTACCTGCTGCGCACCATCGCGCACAACTGCATCTTAGTGTACCAGCCGGGCGAAATCTGGACGAGACTTCGCGACGGCGGTCGCCACCCTTATGCCAATGACGGCGGTCAGACCAAGAAGTGGGAATGGACCGTGGGCACGCTTGAGGAGTGGAAGGCGAAACGCGACACCTTCGAGCGCGGCGACATCGTGGCGTATGAAAACCGCCCCGAATATATGTTCGTGGCCGGAGACTGCACAAAGGCCTATTCGCCTTCAAAGCTCTCGCTCTGGATTCGCCAGATAGTATTCGTCCGGCCGCACAAGTTCATCATCTTTGACCGCGTCGTGAGCACCAAGCCCGAATATCAAAAGACATGGCTGCTTCACAGCTTCAACGAACCGTACATATTGGGAAACATTCTAACGATAAAAAACGGCAAAGGGACACTCCATGTCCAGACGCTCCTGCCGGAGAAACAGATTATCGAAAGCATCCGCGGATATACCTACGGCGGCGAAACCTACGACGAGCGCAAGTCCGCCCAGAGCAACGTTGCAGCCAGATGGCGCACCGAGGTCAAGCCCGCCGAGGCGCGACGGGAGGACATTTTCCTCAACGTTCTGAGCACGGACGGCCCCGTCGAGGCCACGCTCATACACAGGGGCACAGCGTTTGGTGTGTTTTTCGACGACGTAGAGGTTGTCTTTGAAGGTCACGTCGGCGGATATGTGAAAGTCGGCTCTAAAACGTTCGCGCTTGACCGGGAAGTGAAAACCGGCGAGTACGAATAGATAGAATAGATAATTTGACTTGCAGTGTGACGAAGCGTGGATACTCTTGGCGCCTCTTTTTCAAGAAAGGAGGTTGAATATGTCGCGTGACGCCCTGGCGATAAACGGCGGAGAAAAGGTCAGGACCAGGCCCTGGCCTGCGCGCGGCCTTATCGGCCCACAGGAAAAGGCGGCGGTTGACGCCCTCTTTGACGAGGCGATATCAACCGGCGAAGCGATCGGGTACAACGGCCCGCAGGAGGAGGCCTACTGCAAGGAATTCGCCGACATGCTCGGAGGCGGCTGGGCCGACGGCGTGAGTTCCGGGACCGCGGCCGTCTACGTGGCGCTTCGGGCGCTCGGCATCGAGCCGTTTACCGAGGTCATCGTCGGCGCCGTGACTGACCCAGGCGGCATAATGCCGATACCGCTGGTAAACTGCATCCCCGTCGTGGCCGACACCACGCCCGGCTCCTACAACACCGGCCCCGATGAGATCGAAGCACTCATCGGGCCCCTGACAAGCGCCATCGTCGTCCCCCACATCGCCGGCGAGCCCTGCGATATGGAAGGGATTATGGAAGTGGCCGACAAGTACAACCTCCCGGTCGTCGAGGACTGCTCGCAAGCGCACGGCGCAACGCTCTCCGGCAGGCCCGTCGGCACGTTCGGGGACATAGCGGCCTTCTCGACGATGTTCGGCAAGCACTACTGCACCGGCAGCCAGGGCGGCGTGGTGTTTACGCAAAGCGGAGCCCTCTACCAGCAGACCAGATGGGCCTCCGACCGCGGCAAGCCGTTCGGCCTCCCGGAAGGCTCCCGCAACCAGATTGCCGCGCTCAATCTCAACCTCGGCGAACTCGGCGCCGCCATCGGCCGGGTCCAGCTGCGCAAGCTCCCCGCCATAGTCGCAAAACGCCGCGAGATAGTCGGCAAACTCGCCGAGGGCCTCGAACCCCTCAAATCCGTGTCGGTGCCGCAACTGCTGCCGGGCGCCGAGGCGAGTTACTGGTTCCTACGGCTTTCCTTCAACGCCGATGCCCTTACCTGCGACAAAGATGCCTTCCTCAATGCGGCCGAGGCCGAGGGGCTGGTCGTTACCCGAAACTACGCCTCCAATACGCCGCACCGCTACGAGTGGTGCGTCAACCGGCGTGTTTTCGGCACCTCCGGCTACCCCTGGGCGTGCCCCGCATACAAAGGCGACCCCAGCCGAGAGTTTCCCTGCCCGAATGCACTCGCCGCCGCCGAGGCCAATTTCGTGCTGCACGTGCTGGAGTCCTGGGGCGACGAAGAGGTCACGGACGTCGTGAGAATACTTACCAAGGTCGAGTCAGCTTACGCGAAGTGACAGGAGGGCCGTAAATGGCCAAGAGGAAAAATCCGCACCGAATTATCGACGCCCACAACCATCCCGACTGGCACGGGCACGACTTCGACGCCACGATCGCCAATATGGACAAGTACGGCATCGCGAAGGCGTGGCTCCTCTCGTGGGAGGTGCCGCCAGCCGATTGCGAGCAGGAGTACAACGACGTGGTGCCTTCGTCGCTTTTCGGCGCGGCGACGGGCCCTATTCCCTTTGCGCGGTGCCTTTCGTACAAGGAGCGCGCGCCGGGCCGCTTTATCCTGGGCTACGCGCCCGACGCGAGGCGTCCGGAGGCGGTTGACCTGATGAAGGCCGCAATCGACATCTACGGCGTGCGGATATGCGGCGAGTTCAAGCAGCGGATAATGCTCGACAACCCCGACGCGCTGCGGCTCTTTCGCCTGTGCGGAGAACGCGGCGTGCCTGTAGTCGTCCACATCGACTACGAGTTCGAAACGGGCCTTAGGTATCCGCGCGCGAGCTACTGGTACGGCGGCGGTATGCTGTCCTTCGAGCGGGCCGTGGGGCTCTGTCCGCAGACGGTGTTTCTGGGACATGCGCCGGGCTTCTGGGCGCACATATCGGCCGACAGGCAGTACGAGAAGGTTGCCTACCCCGACGGAAAGGTAAAACCCGGCGGGAAGCTCACAAAGATGCTGAGGAAATACCCGAACCTCTACTGCGACATCTCCGCATCGTCGGGCCTGAAGGCCCTCAAGCGCGACGCCGCCTTCACAAAGGACTTTTTCGCTGAATTCCAGGACCGCATCCTCTACGGCCGCGACGACTTCGGCAACGAGCACCAGGAGTTCCTGAACGCGCTGGGACTCCCCAAAAAGGTCCTCGACAAAATCTACTTCCGCAATGCCCTGGCGCTCGTCCCGGAAATCTGATCTTCCGCATCTGCCGCGGCGGGTCATGCCCCGCCGTGGAGGGCTTCGCCCCCTTTTTGCTATGGGGGCCGCGTGCGTTGCGCGCGGCAGTCAACTGGCCTTCCGCGGGCGAGGCAATGCCTCGCCCCTACGTGGCGATGTGGCACTGGTGGCCTGCCCACCAGTGTATCGTAGGGGCGCGATTGATCGCGCCCCTGTAGGGTGGGGCTTGCCCCACGCGAACACTTGACCAAGTCGCC
>JAGHCE010000082.1 GCA_021160625.1 Planctomycetota bacterium
GCTCACAATGTGCTCTATCCGCAGGTCGGCCAGATCGAAATAGGCCGGATTGATAGAGTCCCACTTCCCCTCCCACGGAAAGCCCGCTTCATTCACGTACTTCCTGTCGGTGGGCGCGACGCCTGGGTACGGGCCCGCCACGATCTGGATAACGCTGAAGCCCTTTGCCGCCCGGTCGGCGACAAGCAGGCGGAAATCCTCCGGCCACGAAAGCCGTTTGCTCAGGCCGTACCACCACGTATCCCCCAGCCACAGGAAAGGCGTGGCATCCTCGTGCTCAAGGTATTTCCTGTTCGAGCTCACACGAAGCGGCCCGTGAACGTAAAGCGCGTTCGCCCCCTCGTACGGCCGCACGCGAATCACGCCCTCAGCGCCGTGGAGCCCCTGGTTTTCCTCGTCCGAGCAGACACTCTGGTATGCGTGCTCACCCAGCTCGGGCGATGAAAACCTCACCGTCCACCGGTCCTCCCCCGCCCAGAACGCCGGCACCCGCCTTTTTGCACCGTCGGGCCCTCGGAAAACGACGTCCAGTTCAACATCGTTCGACGGATCCTTGTAGGCCTTCCGGCTCTGAAACGAAAACTCCAGCACGCAGTTGCGCCAGACAGTGTACATAACCTCACCTCCCGGGAAATGACGGGGAATCCGACGCCCCGCGCTCAAGCCGCGCCTTGCAGGTAACTTACATACTGGGGCCCGGATGGAAAGCATAAATCCCACTGGGCACCGGAAAAGACCGCACCTTGGCGGCTATTGACCGCCGGCACATCCGTCTGTACCATCTATGCACGCAGAAAGTGCAGGTCTGTTTGCATTTCAACCTCATACGGGGGGTCACCGGATGATAATAGGCGTTCCAAAGGAGATAAAGCAGGATGAATACCGCGTCAGCGCTATTCCTGCGGGCGTAGCCGACCTGGTCGGTGCGGGCCACGAGGTGCTTGTCGAGACGGAGGCGGGGGCCGGTTCGGGGATAGCCGACGACGAGTACAGCCAGGCGGGTGCAAAGATCGTCAAGGGGGCGGCGGACGTCTGGAACGAAGCGGACGTCATCGTCAAGGTCAAGGAGCCGCAGGCCGCCGAGTGCGACCTCATCCGCGCGGGGCAGGTGGTTTTCACGTACTTTCATTTCGCCGCCAACCGACAGCTCACCGAGCGGATTATCTCGTCGGGCTGTGTGGCGATTGCCTACGAAACGGTGCGCGACGCCCGCGGGCGGCTGCCGCTCTTGACGCCGATGAGCGAGGTGGCCGGCAGGATGAGCGTTCACGAAGGCGCCAAGAGCCTTGAGAAGCCCTTCCATGGGAGGGGCATACTCCTGGGCGGCGTGCCGGGCGTGCCGCCGGCGGAGGTAGTGATAATCGGCGGCGGTGTCGTCGGCGCCAACGCGGCGAAGGTGGCCGCCGGGCTGGGGGCGCTCGTCGTTATCCTGGAAATCGACCTTGACCGTATGCGATACCTCGACGACACGATGCCGAGTAACGTCATAACGGTGATGTCGAACGCCCACAATATCATCGAGTACATACGCCGGGCGGACCTGCTTATCGGCGCGATCCTGATCGAGGGCGCCAAGGCCCCCAAGCTCATCAAGCGGGAACATCTCTCCCTTATGAAACCCGGCGCCGTCATAGTCGACGTCGCCATCGACCAGGGCGTCTGCACGGAGACCTCGCGCCCCACCACCCACAGCGAGCCCACTTACATCGTGGACAACATCGTCCACTACTGCGTCGCCAATATCCCCGGCGCGGTCAGCCGGACTTCCACCTACGCCCTTACCAACGCCACCTTCCCCTACTTGAGGCGCATAGCCGCCCAGGGCTGGCGCGAGGCCGCCGCCGCGGACGAAGCCCTCGCCCGTGGCCTCAATATCGTCGAAGGCAAGGTCGTGAACCGCGCCGTGGCAGAGACCTTCGGACTGCCCCTGGCCGAGCATCCACTATGAACCCGGCTTGCACACCCGACAGGCGCGCGTAAAATCAGGTTACCGCTCTTGGACCCTGTAATCACCTTCGGCAGCGGAAAGCAGGTCTATGCCCGAAAAGAATTTCTACAACGTCCTCGGCGTCAGCGAGACCGCCGGCAAGGACGAGATAAGGCGCGCCTTTCGCAATCTCGCCAAGGAATACCACCCCGACGCGAACAAGGGCGACAAGGACGCCGAAAAGCGCTTCAAGGAGATAAGCGAGGCCTACGAGGTCCTCTCCGATCGCGACAAGCGCGCCGAGTACGACCAGCTGCGCAAGGCCCGCGAGACGGGCTTCGGCGCTCCCGGCGGTTTTGACTTCTCCGGTTTCCAGAAAGGCGGCGGGGGCCCAGGGCGCGGGACATTCTCGTTTGCGGACCTCGGCGGCCTCTTCAGCGACATCTTCGGCCGCGAAGCAAGGTACTCTCCGAATGCGGGCAGGACCTACCGTCCCCAGAAAGGCGAAGAACTCGTATTCTCCCTGGATATCCCGTTTGACTTAGCCGTCCGAGGCGGCAAGACAACTCTTCGCGTCCCCAGAAACGAAACCTGCCGGCGCTGCGGCGGCTCCGGCGCGGAACCGGGAAGCTCGCCGACCCCGTGCCCCACGTGTAAGGGCACCGGAACGGTTTCCGATTTCCAGGGCGCCTTCGGGTTCTCCAGGCCGTGCCCCCGGTGCTTCGGACGCGGTACGATAAACTCGAGCCCCTGTCGCGACTGCAAGGGAGCGGGAACCGTCCGCCACACACGCACGATAACGGTCGATATCCCCGCAGGCGTCAAGGACGGCGCCAAGATAAGGCTCCCCGGACAGGGCGAGGCGGGTATCGCCGGGGGACCCGCGGGAGACCTCTATCTGTTGGCTCGCGTTGGGAAGCATCCTGAGTTCGAGCGCAAGGGAAACGACATATATTCACAGATTACCGTGACGATGGTCCAGGCGACCCTGGGCGCCAAGGTCCCGGTCAACACCCTCGACGGCACGGTGACGCTTACCATCCCGGCAGGTACGCAGCCGGGCGCGAAACTGCGCCTTCGCAATCGCGGTGTCAAGAGCGCTGGCAAACAGGCAGGCCACCATTACGTGGTGATAAACGTCAAGATTCCTGAAAACCTCTCCTCGAGACAGGAGGATCTGTTGCGGGAATTCGAGGGAATATCATAATGCGTTTGTAGAGGGCTTCGACCCCTTGGCTATGTGGCACTGGTGGCTTGTGGGCCAGTGATACGCGTGGGCTAAAGCCCACCCTACATTGGCCACGGGCGTTGTCCGTGGCAATCAACTGGCCTTCCGCGGGCGAGGCGTGCCTCGCCCCTACGTTGTTTCTCTGTGTCTCTGCGCCTCTGTGGTAGAAATGATTACGGCGGCATTCAATGCCGCCCTACATAATGGGAGAAATGCTATGAAGACAGCATTTCTCCCATTATGTAGGGCGGCATTGAATGCCGCCGTAA
>JAGHCE010000112.1 GCA_021160625.1 Planctomycetota bacterium
ACGGCCGGGCAAAACGTGAAAGATCTCTCAAAGGCTTTTTGCATTCGGAACGGGGGGGGGGGTATAAGGGCATTTGGTGATGTGGGTTTAACCTGCATTCACAGTATATCCGGGCAATTCAGGCGGTACCGCGCCCCTCCCGGCAAAAGGGACACGGCGGCATTCAGGGTATTTCTACGGTTGGGCCGCACATTCGGATTTGAAAGTCCGTTATTGGGTGTGCGGATTCGACACGGCGCGCGATGGTCGTTCGCCACTGCCTTGCCGGGCGGACAAGGCCGAGTGCGTGGGAGCTTGATGCTGTGAAACGGCGCTTCAAGTTAACCGCGGTGATTTTCCTCATCTTGGCGGCTGCTATTCCATCCTGCCTCGGGGCCTCTTCCGACAGGTTTGAGGAACTGATGGCCGAGGCGAGAAGCTACGACGTCAACCGCGGCGGCGGCCGGCACAGCAACCGAGACAGGGCGGTTGAGACCTACTGGAAGGCCATTGCTGAGCGTCCGGGTCACCCGAAGAACGTCGACATCGAGTTTCATATCGGACAACTCCTCGCATATATCGTGGACCCGCCCAACAACCAGAGCACGAGGATCGAGGATGCTGCGGAGGTCTTTGCGGGGATCGTCGAGAGGTATCCCAAGTCAAACACCTTCGTCGTGCGTTCCTCGATACTCGCAGGCGATTGCTCAATGGCAAAAGGCGACCGGCCCGCCGCTAAGAGATACTACAAGCACGCCGTCGACGGGCTGGCGGAGGCATTCATAAACAGGAAGCGGGACAGCGGCGACCCGAACGCGGATGACTTTGACCTCTTCAACGAGAGGAACAGGCATCTTTTCACGGTGGCTGTGGGGCAGTATGTCCATAGCATCGGTCCCAGGGGTTCTCTCGAGCGGCTGCACGCGTACGAGGATCTTGCAAAGGAGTTCCCTGGGACGCCCTTCGAGCGCATAGCCGATAAGAACGCCGCGATAATACGCGAAAAGACAAGGACGGCGACCGCCGGCGCCGAGCGGACGGTGGTCGACCCCGAACTCGAGGACGCCGCGGCGGACGTCGACGTCGCTCCGGATTTGACCGACAAGACCTACGAGACCTCCGGCGCGGGGCCTGCCCCGCCGCAGGCCCCGCAGGAATCCACGGCGCCCCGTTCCGCCGAGGCCGCTCCGGCATACGATTACAAACGCGCCCTCTGGGTATTGGGGGCTGCCTCGGCGGTGCTGGCGCTTCTGGCGGCGGCGTGGCTGAGCAGGCGCGGGCGCCTGTGACTATGCGGCACCGGCGGCCCTCCACGGCGGGTAAACTTGCCTTGTAGGGCGCGGGTCAATGTGGCACTGGCGGCTTTGTAGGGGCGCGATTTATCGCGCCCGAAGGGGCCTTTGACCCCTTCTTGCTATGTGGCACTGTCCACCAGTTGGAGTCTACGGCCCTTTCCTGGAAAGGAGCCGCAGGCGGTGCTGACGGCTTCAGGCCCGGTATGGTTTGGTTTATGCACGTGTTCCAGTGCGGAAAGGAGGTGGCGAATGGGAGTTTTCAAGGGGATTGCGAAGACGACCAGGGTACCGGCGGCGGCCGTGATAGTGCTTCTCGGCCTCGCCGTCGGCTTTCTCTACCCGTGCGATCCGATATGGCGGCAGAAGTCTCCCATAGACTTCGACATATCGGAGCCGGACGACGGCGCGTGCGTTTTGATGAATCACAAGCAGAACATAAAGATCTATGCGCAGGATATCGAAGACCTTGACGAGTTTTCCGATGACGGCGGGAACACCTGGTATGAGCGGGACGACGACTGCTTCAGCGGAGGGGGCCCCGATGACTATCACGTCATATGGAGCACGACGGACGGAGACTTCGACAACTTCTATGGCGGAGTACACCATAGAGAAAACGTCGGCTACGCCCTCATCGTGTCCTGGTATGCCCCCGGCGAACTGGAAAACCCCGTCAAGAATGTGACGTTTTACGTCACGTCCGACGACATCCAACGCGGCGACGACACGGCCGGCTACGACGACGATCCCGTAACCAAAACCTTCCATCTCAATGCCTGGCGGATAGACATAACCGCAAAGACAAGCGACACTACGACGGAGGAGGCGTACAACAATTGCTACGGATGGTGGTGGAACGATCCGGGCTTTGGGGAAGGTGAAGATGCTAACATTCTTGGTTACGTAGAGCCGAACGATCCCACGGGGTGTGGATGGTGGGCGGGCAAGATCGAGTTGAAGGGTACGATACCTTCGGATGTCCCGGAGGCGAAGGCGAGGAACTTCAACTACAAATGGCGCCAGGAAGCCCATGGATCTACTGAGTTTAGGGAAAGGAGCAGCCACGAATGGTCGTTTGGGTATGACTACCGTAACGGGTGGCACAATGACGATCCTCTTTCAAAGTTCGCCGACGTCGACCCGATGAGCCCGTCACCGCCCGTGGGTTGGGAGGAGGGCGATCCCCCGCAGCCTATGCCAAACCAGACTTACACGAGGCAGTTGTTTATGAGCGATAACCCGGGGTTCTTTGTCGGCGTAGACAAGACATGCTGGGTCGATTGGGATGACATGCACAAGTACGATATGGACTTCCGCTCGTTTGTTGTCACAAAAGGGGACTGCCTGACAGCTTCGAACATATACTACTGGCAGTTTACCGGCGGCCGCTGGGAAACGGAAGAGTATGAGCCCGACAAGTACCGCTGGAAGGAAACAACGGCTCCGACGTTTCCTTGAAAAACCGGGGCATTCAATCTATTATCAGGTTCGTGCGTAGTTCGGTTAAATAAGGAGGAAGATGCAATGCTTTGGAATCGGCGATATCTTGCTTTTTTGACCGTCGCGCTTCTGGTGGCGGCCTTCCAGTGCGTTCCGGCACGAGGAGATGTTGACACGGCTGCCAGGGTAAGGCAGTTCCAGGAAGTGAAAAGGCGCGTAAAACAGATTGATGCCGCAATATCCGAGCTTGCGGCGAGTGCCGAGTCCGCAGGCCAGGAGATGAACGTCAGACAAGTGCCCGGCCGCGAGGCGTTCATCGCCTGGGCCCTATCGATGATTGCAACACTCGAAGAAGAGGGTACCATCATCCGCGACGACGACTTTGTTCGCGCGGCCGGAGAGGATAGAAAGGATATTCACGGGAACTCCTTTCCCTGCGGTCAGCGGGATTCGATAATGCTTTTTGAAACCCTGGGCAGGCTTCGGGCCAAAGAAGCTATACCCGTGCTTGGACAGTACGTAATCACATGGGGCCTTCAAGACATGATGGCTTCTGACAGGATAATAGGCAAGATGTTCCCCGCCTGCGGAGCCTTGGCCGCTATCGGAGAGGCGTCGCTGCCGGCGATGCTTTCAAACATCAAGGAAAAGAGTCATCTCCGCATCCTCAGAAACAGCGCATGGGTAATCGGAACGATCCTCGGCGAGGCTGCCCCTGCATATCTTGACGAGCAGATACGCCTCGAACAGGACGCGTCGACCAAAAAGAAACTCGAATCCGTCAGGCGGACGGTGCAAGAGTGCGCCGGCGATGCCAGGCGAGCGCGCCTCGAAAGGGAAAGGATCGAGAAGAAAAAGGCCGAGTACAAGAAGCTGGAGCTCGAGGCGGAAGTACTCGAGTAGGCCGTCCGCGCGGGAGGGAGCAAGGACAAGCGAAGCGCGGCAGCACGTGCCGGCAGCCCTGGCCGATCCCTCTCAGCCGGCTGCGGCGGCGACAGCGTCGGCTACGCGGCGGTGGACGGCCTGGTCTAAGAGGTTCGGCAGCAGCCTGCCGGCCTCGGCACTTTCGGCGATGGTCATTGCCGCGGCAAGCTTCATCCGGGAAGTTATCGAGGAGGCCCCCGAGTCGAGCGTGCCGCGCATAATACCCGGAAACGCCAAGGCATTGTTCATCGAGCGGCCGTCCATCGCCACCTCGGCGCCCGCTTCGAGAGCGTCGGTGAGCGTTATCTCCGGCAAGGGATTGGCAAGGGCGAGGACGATTGCGCCCGGCTTCATCTTCGAGACTGCATCCCTGGAGAGTATCCCGGGACTCGAGACGCCTATGAAGCAGTCGCGGCCGGCAACGACATCGTCGAGGGAGCCGGAAACACCGCCGGGATTCGTAATGCGCGCGAGCTCCTCCTTGCGGGAAGTGTTACCCTTGCGGCCGGGATAGATCGCGCCGGAGCGGTCGAGGACGACTATGTCCTTGATGCCGTAGTCCAGAAGCATCCGGGTGATGGCCGTTCCCGCGGCGCCGGCGCCGCTGACGGCTATGGAAACATCCGCCGGGGACTTGCCCACTTGCCTCAGCGCGTTTATGAGGCCCGCCAGCACCACGATCGCCGTACCGTGCTGGTCGTCGTGAAAGACCGGGACGGGCAGCCGGCGGTCGAGCTCGGCCTCCACCTCGAAGCACATCGGCGCGGCGATGTCCTCCAGCATTATCGCGCCGAAGCCCCCGTAGATGCGCTCGACGGTGGCGATGAACTCCCCGGCGTCGCGGCTGTCAAGGAGGATGGGCACGCAGTTGACACCGGAGAGCTCCTTGAGGATGAGGGACTTGCCCTCCATCACGGGAAGCCCCGCAAGAGGCCCGATGTCGCCCAGGCCCAGGACCGCCGTGCCGTTGGTGATGATGGCGACGGTGTTGGCAAGCCAGGTATACTTGCGGGCGAGCCGTGGCTTGTGCTTTATCCTGTCGCAGACGCCGGCGACTCCGGGGGTGTAGACCTTCTGGAGATCCTCCATACTGCCGAGGCCCACGCGTGGGTGTATCTCGATCTTGCCGCCTTCGTGAATCTGGAGAACTTCGTCGACGACGTCAAGAACCTCCGCGCCGCCGATAGCCCTGATATTTGCAATGATTTTCTCAAGGTGCTCTTCGTCGTTGACATACACGGTTATGCGCCTGTAAACGTGTGAAAGGTCAAGCCAGTCGCGGGTCACGTCGCCCACGAGGCCGCCGTCGCGGCCTATCTGGGAAGCGACCGCCCCGAGCCGACCGGGCTGGTCGTCGATTCTAAGCACCAGCGTGCGGACAATGCAGTGCGCATATATTTCCGGCACGATGCTTTCGGTCGGCTCACCCTGGCCGGCGCTTTTGGTTTCGTCAGGCATCTTGACAATCTCCTGTTGCTGGATTCATCTGGTCATTGCAAGCCGGCTGCCGGCCGCCGCAGCGTCGGCGTCAGAAATCCTCGCTGCGGTAGATAATCTCGCCTTCGACCATTGTCAGCTTGACGTTGAAGTCGTCGTCCATTATGACTATGTCGGCGTCGCTGCCGGGGGTGAGCGTCCCCTTGGAATGTTCTATGCCCAGGATCTTCGCCGGCACGAGTGAGGCCATCCTGAGCGCATCCCCGACGGGCACGCGCTCGGTTGAGACCATGTTCCTCACCGCCCGGTTCATCGTGAGGACGCTGCCTGCTATCGTGCCGTCAGCCAGGCGCGCCACGGAGTCGATGATTTTCACCTCGCGGCCGTCGGCCTGGAAAGTGTCGCCGTCGAGCCCCGTCAGCGTCAGCGCATCCGTGATGAGAGCGATCTTGTCGTTGGGCTTTACCTTTATCAAGAGCACCACCACCGCCGGGTGGACGTGGTAAAAGTCGGCGATTAGCTCCACGGTTATCTCGTCGTTTATGAGTATCGTGCCCATTACGCCGGGGTCTCGGTGGTGGGTGCGGCGCAAGGCGTTGAAAACGTGGGTAACGTGATTTATGCCTGCGTTTATGCCGAGAATCATCTCCTCGTGCGATGCGTCGGAGTGGCCGACCGCAGTCCGGATGCCCCTGTCGCGGCAAGCCTTTATCAGGCGTATCGCGCCGGGCAGTTCCGGGGCGATGCTCATCAGGCGGATGGTGCTGTCGGAGGCGGCGATAAGCTCCAGCAGCACGTCTTCGGAGGGTTCCATCAGGTGCTCCGGCTTCAGGGCCCCGCACTGGGCGGGGTTGAGGAACGGGCCCTCCATATTTATGCCGAGAATCCTCGCGCCAAGCCCCGTCACGCCACCGTCGCCCCGCCGCGGACCGGGAGCGCCCAGCGGCCGTTCCTTCATAGCCTCCTCGACCGCGTCGATGGCACCTATCATCTCGTTCAAGGGGCCCGGATAAATGGTGGGAAGCATTGCCGTCGTGCCGAAACGCGCGTGGGTCCGGCTCATCAGGCAAACGGCGTCCGGGTCGCGCTGGGAGGTGTCTCCGCCGCCACCGCCGTGGACGTGAATGTCGATGAACCCGGAGGCCACGATACAGCCTGTGGCGTCGATAACGCGACAGCCCTTCTCGCGCGCAGACTCTTCGCCCGCGGCCAGGACATTGCGGATGCGGCGGCCGTCGACGACCAGAGACCCGCCCTCAAGGCGCATCCTGGAAGTATACAACGTGCCGCCGGCTATGACGATTTCTCGTGTCATCTTTCCAGGCCGATATCGATGGAGTATGTCTCACCAGGGCCCCTGCCGGTCTCTTCCGGGGGCACGAGGATCAGGGAAGCGTGTAGGTTGAGAAACCGGCATTCTGGAGCTTCGTTGCGGCCGCACAGGCCCCCTGCCATACCGCGAAGCTGCCGGAACGTACGGCGTACCCGGGCACGCCGTCTATGTCGATAGGCTGTACGCGGCCTTCGAAACCCTTCGCATCGATCTCGGCGGCCTTTGCATCGGCAAGTTTCTTCGACGTGAATGCCCCTACCTGCACGGTAAAGTAGCGTCCCGTAACGCAGGCAAGCTTCGCCTTCGCCCGCCTGGCGAACTCACCGGAAGGCCATCTCGAGACGACGTCGTTCAAGTAGATGCGCGCGTCGTCCCACTTCGCCTGCCTCGCCAGCGCCACCCCCAGCCGGTACGAAACCTCGTCCTGCGCCACCAAGCCCCTGTAGGATCTCAGCACCTTGAGATAGATTTTCTCCGCCGCCGAGTAGCGCTGTTGGGCGAATACGGCGTGCCCGAGACCCAGTGTCGCCTGGGCCTTGACGCTTCGGTCGCGGGCCATCCCCGCACAGCTGCGAAAGTCCGACTCGGCCAGGGTGTATTTACCGAGCTTGTAATACGCGTTGCCCCGCCCCAGGAAGCCTTCGGCCGAAAGCGCCGAACCCGGATTTGAGCCGAGAAAGTCGGTGTAGAGCCTGACGGCCTCCTCGTTGTCGCCCGCCAGGTACGTAGCCGCAGCCTGCTCGACGGCCCGGTTGGCGGCACTGTATGAAGGCTGGCACCCCGCCAGGGCCACTGCCCCCGCCAGGACCATAACCAGGTACAAGAGATATATCGGCTTGCGCATAATCGGATGTACCCTCCTATTCTGAAACGATTCGGGTAGAATACGGTATCAGGGGCGCGGTCCGGAGTCAAGGGCTTTCGGCACGGGCGATGAAGGCACACCGCACCTTTTGCCGATACAGGGTATATGCCTACAGGATATACGCCGCAAGGAGGGTAAATTGTATTCAAGCGTGCAAGAGGCATTTCTGAGGGCGGCGGCGGACTTCCCGGACAAGCCGGCTGTCGTCGGGACCGAAAGGACTCTCACCTACAGGGAATATGCGGCAGCGGCGCTTTCGGTGGCCGCGGCGCTGGAGGAAAGGGGCGAAGACGAGTGCGTGGCGTTTTTGCTGCCGACGTCACAGGCCTTTGCGCTTATGTATTTCGGGACGCTACTTTCCGGCCGCATTCCCGTGCCTCTCAACTTTTTTCTCGCGCCCGAGGAACTCTCCCACATCATCGGCGACTGCAAGGCGAAAAGCGTCTTCACGGTGAAGTTCTTCAAGAAGACGGCGCGGACACTCCCCGCAGAGACGGTGCTCGCCGAAGAGTTCATCCCGGCGGCGCTCTCGCAGAGTCCCGCCGCGGCAAAGACCGCAAACCGCACCGCCACCATCCTCTACACCTCCGGCACGACCGGTGCCCCGAAGGGTGTGGTGCTCTCACAGGAAAACGTCCTCTCGAATGTTGAGGGCTGCATAGAGCATTTCGGCTTCGACAGCCATCACCGGGTTCTGAGCATCCTGCCGCTTTTCCATACGTTCGCGCTGACGACGACGCTTGCGCTGCCGGCGGTGGCGGGCGCAACGGCCGTGCTCGCGGAGCGCTTCGACTCGGGCCGCGCGGTCCGGGCGATCCAGGAGCATTCCATAACGACCGTGGTCGCCGTGCCGAGTATGTACCGCGCGATGCTGCGATCCCTGGAGAAGGCCGACGCGGACCTTTCAAGCCTGGAACTTCCCATATCGGGCGGCGAGCCGCTCGGCGAAGAATGCTTCGACGTCTACCGCGACAGGCACTCCGTGACGCTTCTTGAAGGCTACGGCCTGACGGAGACCTCGCCGGTGATTTCCGCCAACACGCCGCAGGCGATGAAACCGCACACGGTGGGCAGGCCGCTTGCCAACCTGGAAGTGCGCGTGGCGGACGCCGCCGGCCAGGACGCCGGCATCAACGTCGACGGCGAGATATGGGTGAGGGGCCCAAGCGTTATGGTGGGATACCTCAATCTCCCCGAAGAAAGCCGCAAGGCAATGACGGGCAACGGTTTTTTCAGAACGGGCGATATGGGCCGGATCGACTACGAAGGGTACCTCAGGATAACCGGCCGGATAAAGGAGATGATCATATCGGCAGGAGAGAACGTCTTTCCCGGCGAGGTGGAGCGCGTGCTTGCAAAGCACCCCGGCGTCGTGGAGGCGGCGGTGATAGGCGTTCCTGAGAAGCTGCGAGGCGAGGCGCCCAAGGCCTTCGTAATACTACTGGAAGGCGCCGAGACGACACAAGAAGATCTCAAGGCCTTCTGCCGGGAGCACATCGCGCATTACAAGGTGCCGGTCGCGGTCGAGTTCCGGGAGGAGTTTCCGCGCGGCCCGACAGGCAAGGTCCTCAAGCAGCGCCTCGTCCAGGACGTCGGCGGCAGACACAAGGACACCCGGTGAAGACCCTCCAGGTAGTGTTTTTCACGGCGGCGCCGACAGTGGTGCTGGCGCTTGTCCTCGTCAGTATGAGGCGGCAAATTCTCGACAACCGGCGCGCCATCCTGTTTCTGGCCGTGGCCTGTGCGCTCTTTTTCCACAGGATTCTCTTCCTTCCCGAAACAATCTCCCAGAGCGACGCGAACCTGCTGCAGGTCCAGTTTTTCGATGTGTACCGCGAGGCCGTCCGCACGCATTGTGAAATCCCCTTCTGGAACCCGTACCAGGCGACGGGGCTTCCCAACCTCGCACATCCGCTAAGCGCTATGTTCTACCCGCTTGTGCCGCTTTTTCTCGTCGGGAGCGTCTTCAAGGCGCTGGGCATCTTTACCCTGTGTCACTACTTTCTTGCGGGGGTTTTCGCCCTCTTCCTGGGCAGGAGGATGTTCAGAACGAGGCAGGCGGCGCTCGTATTTGCGCTGCTTTACGTCTTCAACGGCTGGGCCGTAACGCGCGCGGCGCACCAGCCGGCGATCGAGTACCTCTTCGCCTACGCGTGGCTGCCGCTGGTGGTGCTGGGCTTTGAGAGGGCCCTGGACGGGCGGAACCTTCTCTCCTGCGTGGTCTCGGCGGGTGCGGGGCTTGCCTGGATGGGCATCGCCTGCCCGAACTTCTTTCTTTTCGCTGCGCTTTTGTTGGCGGTCGCGGCGGCGCTCAAGATCGGGTACCTTGCAGCCGCCGGCCGAAAAAACGCGCTTGCGATCGGGGTGTTCGTAATCTTCTCGTCGGCCATCACCGCTTGGGCCTTCGGGGCGGTGGAACTTGTCGGGGCGGTCGAGCTGTCGTGGCTGGCCACCACGGGACGTTTCGGGGAGGTCTTTCCGGCAGGCTGGCGAGGCAGGGCCCTGTCGGCCTGGGAGATGGCGAGGCTTTACCTCCCCTACACCCCGGGCCGCCCGTTCGGGGTCTACTACTCGCCGGGTTTGCTGGCGCTGGCGGCGGCCGGCTTTGCCGTCTACAAGGCGTTTCGAGCCAGGACGCACAGGGCGCTGTGCGGCGGGGCGGTTGTAATAATGCTGACGGGAGCGGCCCTCCTGGGCAAGACGTTCCTGTATACGCTGCTCGGCCGTGCGGTCGGCGTTTTTGCGCGTGCAAGCCTCATACCCGCTGGGCTGATATTCCTGTTTCTGCCGGTAATCGTGCTCGCGGCCGCCGGGGTGGAGGCCCTTATCGAAAGCCGCAGGCAGCTTTTGGGCAGGCGCGGCTGGATCGCGGCGGGGCTTGTTTTCGTCGAGCTCTTCGTGGTCTTCGGCATCGTCTATCCCAGGTGGGGCCGACGTAAGCTCACGTACGACTACCAACTGGAGGTTCGGGACTTCCCGCATCTTGACGAAGCCGCCCGCCTCGCGTCGAGTGGAGATGACTCCCAAGACAATACCGGCAGGCTCATCGTTCATAGCCCGCCTGAGGGGCAGGTCCTCGCGCCTTCGTATGCGGTTCTCGCACGCGGCCTCTCGCGGCTCAACCTTCACCCCAGCGCCTTTGCCCCTGACCGGCTTGCCGAGTCTATAGGAGAGACCGGCAAGGACCTTTCGCCGGAGGTGCTGGGAGCCCTCGGCGTCGGGTGGCTTGTCTCGACCGAGCCGTTGGCGGGCGTTCAGGGCGCCGTGGAGGTGCCCTGGCCGGGCGTGCGGGACCATTACGAGAACAGCCTTTTCCATCCCCTGCGCAACCTGCCCGGCTGGCTCGCCTGGGACGAGACCGTGCGGCTCTACCGCGTCTGCCCGTCACCGACTCTGGCCCACGTGGAGCCCGCCTGTGACGCGCCCCAGCCGACGACGGGAACCCTCGGCGATTCGGACCCGTTCGGCGACGTGCCGCTGGCAGAGTTTGACTCCTGGGTGCCCGTAACCGATGTCTCACAGACGACCTCGACGCTTACCGTCAATCTTGTCCGGCCTCACGGGAGGCGTCTGTTTCTCGCCGTCACCGCATACCCCGGATGGCAAGTCTTCGCCGACGGCGCCGAGATGGAATGGGTGCCGGCCGGGGGTGCCTATATGGGTGTGGTAATTCCGGAGGATACAAAACGCGTCGAGTTGCGCTTCGAGCCGACCCGGTGGGGCACATCGCTTGCGGCATCGGTCGTCGCATTTCTCTTCGCCCTTGCCGCAGCGGGGCTCGATCTCCACTCCTCCAAGCGCGCATCGCACACAGGATAAGATCTGCACGGCGGGGCAAGCCCTCCAGTGGCGGGTGAAATTTATGCGCCGGTGGTGTGGCGTACCTGCCGTGGCGCACATATCACTCGTAGGGGCGCCGCTTGCCGCGCCCGCGGAAGGTCAGGGGATTGCCACGGACAACGTCCGTGGCCCCCTTAGCAGAAAGGGGGCGAAGCCCTCCCCCTTAGCAAAAAGGGGGCGAAGCCCTCCCAGTGCCACATCGCAGGTGCAGGGGCGGAGGGCTCTTGGCCTATTGCTCGTAGCCTTCCCGGCCGATGAGCTTGACGAAGATACAGGGGCACGCGTCCCGGGTTGTGAAACCTTTTTTCGTGCGGGTGACGACTTTGAGCATCTGGCCGTAGGGTTTGCCGACGGGGATGACGAGACGGCCCTTCATTTTGAGCTGGGCCTTGAGGCTTTCCGGCACGGCCGGCGCCGCAGCAGCCACGATTATTGCGTCGTAGGGCGCATGCTCGGGCCACCCCTGGGTACCGTCGCCGTCGAGAAACTCTATGTTGTCATAGCTGAGGCCCTCCAGAAGGGTCTTGGCGCTTTTTGCGAGCTCGGGAATTCTCTCGACCGTGTACACCCTGGCGGCAATCTCCGCCAGGATCGCCGCCTGGTACCCGGAGCCCGTCCCGACGTCGAGCACCTTTTCGCCGCCGGTAAGCCGAAGCGAATCGGTCATCAGCGCCACGATGTAGGGCTGCGAGATGGTCTGTCCGCTGCCGATGTAGAGCGGCCGGTCGTCATAGGCCTGAGAGATGTAGTCGGCGGGCACAAAGAGGTGCCTCGGCACGTTGAGGAACGCATCCAACAGCGCCGGCGAGCTTATGCCGCGCTCCAGAATCTGCTGGCGGACCATAAGCTCGCACTCGGCGGCGAGGTCTTCCTCGCTAAAGCCCGATTCCAACACGGCTGCACCTATCTCGGGAAGTAATCCGCCCTGCGATACCGATTGCGCTGGGCCAAAAGCCTGGCGGCCGCCGCACGGTACTTCTCAAGCACGCGTGAGTCACGGGGCTTGAGGCGCCCCTTCTCCGGGCGCGCAAGACGCTCAAATGCCTTGAGGGTCCGGGCCGCGTCCACATCGCGCGCGAAAAAGACGTAAATCGCCGTCAGCTGGTATGCCGCGCGGTAGACCTCGGCGCATCCGGCCAGACCCGTCATCGCCACGCACACCTCCTCGGCGTCCGCCAGAAACCTGTCGCGCTGCCGGTCGTCTCCGGCACCGTGCGCGACGGCGGCGGCTTTGAAGAGGAGGTCTGCCAATATCCCCTGCCCCTCTACCGATTCCCCTGCGGCCGAGGCCCTGTGGTTTTCAACCGCCAGGCCAAGCGCTATGAGAGCCGCCGCGCTCGTGCGGCCTTCGGTAAAAAGGGTGTCGTCGGCCTCGGCGGCAATCCGAAAAAGCACCGGTGCCGACGCACCTCGGCATATGGACGGCCCGGCTGGAAGGGGGTTCTGCGGGAGTTTGAGGGTCTTATCCCAGGCGAAATAGCACCGGGGGCAAACGGTCACACTCAGGAGATTGTAGTCCACGAATTCGTGCTTGCGGGCGGCCTTTAGATAATGGAGCGTCTCAAACTGGTCATCCTTTGTCACCATCGCGCCGGGCTTCAGCCCGAAAGCGGCGACGGGCGCATTGCAGCCGGGCCGCGGGCACCTGCCGAGGGCTACCTTGAGGCTGCTGTTGGCCGCCTCGCGCGGGAGGTCCCTGGGCCGCCTTATGTGGCGCTTCAAGACCTGCACCACATCGAGGAGGCTCTCAACGTCGATGGGCTTGCGCATAAAGTCCCATGCGCCGGCCTCCCGTACGCCGCCGGCCAGGCCCGCGCCGGCGTGCACCGAGCAAGCGATGATGTAGCCTTCCTTCAACGGTCTTGTTTTCGCAATGAGCGTGACCGCCTCAATGCCGTCGTAGCCCGGCAGGTCCAGGTCGTAGAAAACGATGTTCGGCTCGAAGACCCGCACCCTTTCGAAGGTCTCCTCGGCTGAGTCGGCCAGGTCCACGCTGAAGCCCTTCTCGGCGAGGGCCTCGGCTGCGGAGCGCTTGAAAAGGGCGCCCGGGTCGGCGATAAGGACCTTTAGCGGCGGCGCTATCCGGCTCTTGTTCATCTCGTTTTCACCTGTCCTGTTATCTTATCTTCGAAGAAATATAAGTCTCAAGGCCAGCAATATGAATCGGCAGGTGTCCCTGAACGCATTGATGCTGCTTACCTCGCCTTGGTAGATGGTGCTTATACGCACCTCTGTGATCTTGAGACCCTTGCGGGCTGCCTTCACCAGGATTTCGGACTCCGCGTCAAAGCGCGCCCCTTGCACCGGCAGGGTCCCGGCAGTGGCGCACTTGAGCAGGCGATAGCCCGACTGGCTGTCGGTTATGCGCTGCCCGGCGATGCACGATATAACGATCGAGGTGACGAGGTTCGTCAGCGCCCGCACGAGCGGCATATTCTCCCGGTTGTACATCCTGGTGCCCAGCACGATGTCCGCTCCGGTCGTCCGGAACCTGTCGACGAACCGGGGAATCTGCGAGGGGTCGTGCTGGCCGTCGGCGTCAAGCGTGACGGCCGCGTCGAAGCCGTTTTCGACCGCCCAGGCGATGCCGGTTGCAAGTGCCTGGCCCTTGCCGAGGTTGACCTCGTGCGTTACGACGACGGCACCGGCGGCCTCGGCGGCCTGGGCGGTACCGTAGGACGAGCCGTCATCGACGACCAGGACGGCGTCGGCGCTCCCGGCCGCGGCGGCGACGACTGCGCCGAGGGCCTCCGCCTCATTATAGGCTGGTATCACTGCGCAGATTTTCTCCAAGGACACTCTCCCCATCCGGCACTCGGCAGACAGCCCGGATATTCGGATAGGCTCTCAGTCCAGGTGTATGTCCCGAACGACAAGCTGCATCCGGCCCGTGCCGGTGAAGTTGTCAATCTGCGGCTCAAAGACAACGCTTAGCGGTCCCGTGTGGCTCTCGAGCCTGTCGGCGAACCCCCCCCAACCGAACGCAATGGCCTTCACGCCCCGGCCCTCGCCGCGCACGAAAAATGAGAGGTGCTGCCCGTCCGCCCCGACTCGCTTCACCCGCCCGGCAACCTGGAGCGAGCGGGCCACGAACATCGGCACGCGGTTGCCCTGGCCGAACGGGGAGAGTATCTCCAGCTGCCCCACGGCGGAAACCGTCATATCCGAAAGCGACACCTCGGCATCCACAGTGACGGTCGGGGTAAGGTCCTCATCGGTGAGGTCCGCGGCGGCGGCCTCGATCGCGTCCCTGAAAAGGTCGATCTTCGCCGTCTCGACCTTGAGGCCGGCCGCCTGCGCGTGGCCTCCGTAGCCGATAAGCACGTCCTCGCAGGACTTGAGCGCGTTGAAAAGATGGAAGGGGGGAATACTTCGCGCCGAGCCCCCTGCGACGTCCCCATCGATATTCAAAAGTATCGTGGGCCTGTAATATTCCTCGGCCAGCCTCGATGCCACTATCCCCAGCACGCCGACGTGCCAGTCCCTGTCGGCAAGCACTATCACGCGCTGCCGGGCGGGGTCGAAAGACTCAAGGAGTTTTTTCCGGGCGGCCGAACGGATCTTGCGTTCGATGGCCTGCCGACGCCGGTTCTTCGCGTCAAGGTCCTTTGCCAGCTCCATCGCCCTGCCGAAGCTCGCCGTGGTTAGGATCTCAAGACCGGCGAGTGGCTCGTTGAGGCGTCCGGTGGCGTTTAGCCTCGGGGCCAACCGGAAAGCCACGTCGCGCGCGGTGAGCATATCGGTAATCCCCACCGTGCTCATCAGCGCCCTTATGCCGGGAAGGCGCGTGTTGCAAAGTGCGTCAAGTCCGTAGCGGACGAAAACCCGGTTCTCGCCGGTAAGCGGCACCACGTCGGCCACCGTCCCCAGCGCCACGAGCCCTATCGCATTCAGCAGAAAATCCCTGAACTCGTGCGTGACGCGCTTCTGGCCTGAAAAATGCCTCGCCAGGCTCCACGCCAGCTTGAACGCCACCCCGACGCCGGCAAGATCCCGGTAGGGGTACCGGCAGCCGTGCCTTTTCGGATTTATCACCGCGACGGCCTGCGGCAGTGCACCGTCGGGTTCGTGGTGGTCGGTTATGATAAGGTCCAAACCGATCTGCGCCGCAACCGCCGCCTCTTTATGGGCGCTTATCCCGCAGTCGGTCGTAATGACGAGGCTGCCGCCTTCCTGCTTGAACTTCTTCAGGACGTCGGCATTGAGCCCGTACCCCTCGTCAAGACGCCTCGGCAGGAAACAGGAAACCCTCGCCGGCAGCAGTGAGAAAAATGATGAAGAAGCGCCACCGACGTCATACCGTCCACGTCATAGTCACCGTAGAGGAGGATTTTCTCGTTGCGGCCAATCGCCGTCGAAATGCGCTCGACGGCCTCCCGGACGCCTTTGAGGGACTCCGGGTCCTCGAGGTGATCGAGCGAGGGGCGCAGGAAACGCGATGCCTCCTCGATGGAGTGATAACCCCTGTTGAGGAGCAGGCGGGCCACGACCACCGGGAGCCCGAGCCGAGCGGCAAGCTCACTTGCCTCGGCC
>JAGHCE010000272.1 GCA_021160625.1 Planctomycetota bacterium
GCGGAGGGCGGCACGATACTCCTGGATGAAGTCTCGGAGATCGAGCCGGCCCTGCAGGGCAAGCTCCTGCGCGTGCTGCAGGAAAAGGAGTACGAGCGCGTCGGCTCCAGCACCACCCGCAGCACCGACGTGCGGATAGTGGCCACGTCGAACCGGGACCTGCCGGAAGCCGTCGCCGAGGGAAAATTCCGGGAGGACCTGTACTACAGGTTGAACGTCTTTCCCGTGCGCGTTCCGCCGCTTGCCGACCGTCCGGGAGACATTCCCGGCCTGGCCAGGCATTTTCTGAGACTCCTTTCGCAGGAGAGCAGCCGCAAGGCGCCGAGGATTTCCGACGCCGCGATGGATCTTTTGGTGCGATACCAGTGGCCCGGCAATATTCGCGAGCTCAAGAACATTATGGAGCGGGCCTTCGTAATGGGCTTCGGGGACGAGATTCGGAAATCGCACATCGAGATGTGGCTTACCCGGACGCCGAGGGGGGATAGAGAAGGGCTGCTCGTGCCGGGTATGGCCCTCAAAGACGCGGAGGAAATCCTCATCCGGATGACACTGGAGAAGTTCGGCGGGCACAGGCAAAAGACCGCCGATGCGCTTGGAATATCGGTGAGAACGCTCATCAACCGCCTGAGAGACTGGAAACAGGAGGCAAATGTTGCCTGAGCGTGCAGGGAATTCGCGCCCGGGCGCCGGCCGGGGTCGGGGCACCGAGGCCGCAAGTGCTGGCGTACACAGCACTTACGGCGAGCCGGCTACGGCGGCGGGCGCTTGGTACTGGATTTGCGTCAGCAAAAGATGCGTGCGGTCGTCCAGAGGCCCGCAGTGCGCCCGCCGAGCGTACTGCGGCGAGGATGGGCGTCCGGCGAGTGGTTGGGCCAAACAAATGCGTCGCTTGCTTGCGGGGGTTGGACTTTGAGTTCACGTGGAATGTTTCCGGTGTCGGTGGAAGCGCTGACAAAGAGCCTCTCGTTTTACGAGGAGCGCCACCGGATTATCGCAAACAACATCGCGAACGCGAATACCCCTTTCTTCAAGGCCAAGCACGCGCCGCTGGTCGAGTTCCAGAAGGCGCTTTCGAAGGCGATCGAGGCCCGGCAAAAGGACCCCTCCACGGCGTTTACGATCCGCTCGACGCGAAACGTGAAGTGGGAAACCGGCGGACTGAAACTAAGCGCCCTGGAGACGAAGGGGCCGGGCGGAGCGGTCTTGAGGCACGATCAGAACAACGTAAGCCTGGAAAAGGAAATGGCCTCGCTGGCTGAGAACACGCTGATGTACCGCGCGATGTCGGATCTGTTGCGCAAGCAGTTCTCGATGCTGAAGCTGGCGACAAGGGGAAGGCTGGACTGATGATCCGCGAAAATCATCCGACCTTCGCAAGCCCCGTAGAGCGGGGCGGACGGCCTGGCGCCGGCGGGGGGTTGCCCGCAGGAGGAAAAGGTTATGTTCGGATCACTTGACGTAAGCTCATCGGCCTTAGCGGCCTACCGCGTGAGGATGAACGTGATAGCCAACAATATGGCTAACGCCCACACGACGCGGGACGCCTCCGGCACAGGCGGGCCCTACCGGCGACGCGTGGCGCTTTTTGCGCCGGGGGCACCGGGGCTTCAAAACGGCGAAGGCGTGAGGGTTTCCGAAGTGGTCACCGACCCGGCGCCCTTCAGAAAGGTCAAGGCCCCGGACCACCCCGACGCCGTCAAGACCGGCCCCGACGCGGGTTACGTCTATTACCCCAACGTGGACCCGTTGGTGGAGATGGTGGATATGATGGCGGCGACAAGGGCCTACCAGGCGAATATCACGGCATTCGAAGCCGCAAAGAGCATCGTCGGATCGGCTCTGCGGCTGCTTACATAAATATTGGCGGCTCCGCATACGGATGGGCGCAGAGCCTGGAGGGGCACGGGATATGGAAAGGTTACAAAGGGCTTTTGAGACGAGGGGCACTGCCCCCGAGGTGACGAGATGGCACAGATGATAAACCCGATAGGCCCGATAGGCCCCGGGAATATGGGCGGTTCCGGCCAGGCGCAAAAGGCCGGCTCCACGAGCTTCAAGAACGTCCTGGCAAGGCAGCTCAGCGACGTCAACAACCTGCAGCTCGATGCCGAAAAAGCCGTCCAGCAGCTGGCCACCGGGGAAACGCGCAACATCACCGAGGTTATGGCCGCGGTCGAGAAGGCCGACCTCGCGTTCAGGAATCTGATGGCGGTTCGCAACAAGATTATCGACGCCTACAAGGAAGTCCAGCAGATGCGCATCTGATATAACTCGATGGGCGGGGGTTTTCCCGTCTGTGTGAGAGAGGGGAAGAGATGGAGATTTTCGGCAGGCTGCTAAGGCAGGCGAGGTTCGTACTGGCCTCGATGCCGCCGAGCCAGCGCTACAGCGTGGCCATCCTGCTGGGCGTGGTGGCCGTGAGCCTGGTGATGCTTGTCACGTGGGGCTCCCAGGAGACGTACGTGCCCTGCTTGAGTGAATTGACAGGTTCCCAGATGACCGACGTCCAGAAGGCGCTGGAGGGTTCGGGAATAGCGTACAGGTTCAGGGACCGGACACTCTTCGTCGGATCGGCCGACAGGGACAAGGTGCTTATGGTCTTGACCCAAAAGGGCGCCCTCCCCAGCGATGTTTCGTCGTCGTTCGGTTTCGAGGACATCGTCAAGCCGAAGGGCTTCAGCCTGGAGACGGCCGAAGAGCAGCGGATGAAATTCAACATCGCCCTCGGCAATATGCTTGCCCGCGCCATTTCCACCGCTCCCGAAATCGCAAGCGCCCAGGTTCACATCGCCTCCTCGCGCGATGGCTACTTCGGACCGAAAAAGGCGACCGCAGCCGTCAACATCCGCCCCAGGGGCCAGGGCAGGATACCCGAAAGCAAGCTTGCCGGCATATGCCGCTTGGTCGCGGCCTCGGTCGGGCCCGAGCTTGCCCCGGAATCCGTCGTCGTTACAAACCTCGTCTCGGGTGCCGCCTTTTCGCTGGAAGACGGCAACTCGTCCTTCGCAAAGGCCGCAAGCAGGATGGAGCTCCAGCAGGGCTGGGACGCCTACTACGACGAGGCCGTGCGAAAGTTCCTGTCGCCGTCTCTGGGACGCGTCTGGACGCTCGTGACCGTCAAGGTGGACACGAGAACCACCGAGACGACCGAGACCGAGTACGCCGTCAAGGATGAAACCACGAGGGAATTCACCGAGACCAACGCCCAGCCGGCCGGCGGCGGCACCCTCACGACGCCCAACGTCGGCGTCTCGGTGCAGACTGGCGGACAGGGGACGGGGGGAAGTTCCGAGACGATCGAAAAAGAGAAAAAGCGCGCCCCTTCCAAGATGGTCAGGACCGACGTTCCGCCTGGGGAGATAGAGGACATCCAGATTTCGGTGATGGCGGACTTGAAGGCGGTCAAGGACAACATCCGGACGAAGGATGGCCTCGGTGCCGAGGACGCCGTTACGCAGGCGAGGCTGGACCAGGAATGCAAGTACTGGGAGAACCGCCTGCGGACGGGCCTGCCGGTCCTGGGCGCAGAGGCGGCGGCCAGGATTTCCAAGGTTACCTTTTCGGCGGAGCCCTTTGGGGAGTTGCAGGTCTTTGCCGCGGGCATCGCGGCGCCTTCAGCCGGGAGCAGCATCCTGGACGAGTTGCTTGCGAACTGGCAGCGAATCGGTCTGGCGGCGCTGGCAATCGTGGCGCTTTTGATGGTGAAATCCGTCGCGAAGCATGCGCCCGAAAGCGAGGCCGCAATGGCTTCGGCCGACCAGGTCGAGGAAGAGGAAGAAATCGAGCTGCCGGAGGTGATGCTCGACATCGAGCAGAAGCGGGCGATGAAGGTGCGCGAGAGCGTGGAGGATATGATGCAACATGACCCGCAGACGGCCGTAAACCTGATTCGAAGATGGGTTGCAAGGGAAACGTAATCTATGGCGCAGCCTAAAAACTCGGATATCTCGGGCCTCACGAAGGCGGCACTGCTCCTGGTGAGCGTCGACCAGGAGCTTGCCGCGAAGATCCTTGCGATGCTCGACAAGGACTCCATCGAGAGCGTTTCCACGGCGATTGCCACGCTGAGCGGAATCCCCAACGAAAAGCGCCAGGATGTCGTCGACGAGTTCTACCAGCTCCTGAAGGCCCACCAGTACCTCGAACAGGGGGGCCTCGACTACGCCAAGCAGCTCCTGGAGCAGTCGCTCTCCGCGTCGGACGCCGACGAGATACTAAAAGCCGTCGAGCAGTCAATCCGGTCGCGGCCGTTCTCCTTTCTGAAAAAGGCGGAGTCCTCCAACCTGCTCACGTTCATCCAGGAGGAGCACCCGCAGACGATTGCGCTTGTGCTGGCCCACCTCGACCCGAAGCAGGCCGCAGAGGTCCTCGCCGGGCTCCCGGCCAACAAGCAGCTCGAAGTGGTTCAGCGCATCGCCGCTATGGAGCACACGA
>JAGHCE010000206.1 GCA_021160625.1 Planctomycetota bacterium
GGCGCGGCTTGCTGCGCCCGCGGAAGGTCAGCCGCGTGGGCTAAAGCCCACCCTAAAAACGCTTGACTAACAAAACAGTCGCTACACAGCCACCAGCGGCACATTGCCGTCCGTAGGGGCGAGGCATGCCTCGCCCGCGAAAAGCAAGTTGACTACCGCGGGCAACGCCCGTGGCCCCCGTAGCAAAAAGGGGTCGAAGACCCCCCCAGCGGCTTGACAGGCACGCGGGGTCGAATAGGATTCTTATTTGACGGCCGGCGTTTTCCGGCGGCAGGGAGGGGCCCGAGATGGCAACTGCGGATTCCATTGAAACCATCAAACTTCGCAATCACCACCTCGCCCTAATCGTGTGGCCTGAAGGGGCGAGGATTCTCGAGGTCCAGTCGGTGGACACGGGCGCACATCTTGTTTCCTGGTGGCCCTTCAATCTGGAGTCTCCGGAGCTTGCCGGCGGCATCGGGGAGGCCGGGTCACGGGATGAACCCTCGCCGTGGCGCATGGAGCCCTCGAAGGATTCCCTGCGGTTCGTGCGTGAGCTTCCCAACGGCCTCGTCCTTGAAAAGACCATAACCCTGCCTGGCGATTCGCGCCTGTTTACTGTTTCGCTCGCGGTGGAAAACACATCCCAGGCATATCATGTTTTCAGCTTAGCCGAGACCGCCGCCGTATGCCCCGGGGCCGGGGGCGCCTGCCCCGAAGCTTCCAGCGGCATATCCAACTGCCACGAAACGGCCGTAATCAAGCGGCCGGGGAAGTATCCCGAGACAATCACCTACGAGGTCTTCGAACAGCTCGAGATCGAGCATGACGACCTGGAATGGGCGGCATTTTCGGACCCGGTCACGGGCAATCTTTTTTGCGCGCTGTTGCCTGAGGGGCACTCGAGGGTGCAGACGCGGTATCACTGGTGGCTCGAGTGGTCAAACGAGATTCACTTAGAGCCGGGGGAGAGGTACACGGCGGACTTCCACTATGCGGCAACCGGTGCGGTTGACCTGCCGCTGGTTGTTTCGGAGTATTTTCTCGCCGGTTTTTCGCGCACTTCAGATGCTTTTTCGCAGACGCCGGCGGGCAAGGTAACGGTATACGGTCTGGACGAGGCGGCGGCAGGGAACCGGGTCTCGGTCAAGGCCGACGGCAAGGAACTCACCAGCGGCAAGCCGCTGCCGGCGGGCAGGGAGCCTATGGACGTGGTGCTGCCCCAGTGGCGCCGGGAGGAGGGCCTCCATCTTGAGGTTTCGGTGGCTGGCAAGTTCGGTGAGGGGAGGCTGGCGCCGTCGGGTTCGGCCCATATGTACGGACAGCTTGACCAGTTGTGCCGGCGTGCGGTTGAGGCGGCCGAAAGCGGCGGCATCTCCACCACCAAGGCCGCGACGGTGCTGGCCATAAAGCGCATTGTGGACTCAAACGGCGACAAGTGCGCCGATGAGATCCAGGCAATGCTTGAAAAAGCCATCTTCGAGGCATCGGCCGTTTTGGATTCGGCAGAGGAAGCCGTGCCTTTTTACAGCGAGGCCGAGAGGGCGACGCAGAAGCGCCTGGCCGACCGCATCGATATCGGCTCAGAGGTCGAGCGTCTAAAAGGCATCCTTGCGCAGCGATACGACCTCTCCATCCCGCGCTTTCGCGAACCTGATTCGGCCGTGGGCGCCTTTGCGGCGGCGAAGGCCGTATTCGAGGCCGCCCTGGTCTTGAACGTCCACCCCGATGAAGACCTGCTTGCGGCGGCAAAGGGCCTGCTGGCCGACCTTACCGGGCTCTGGCGCAGGTACGGCCAGGTGTTCTACGAAACGATACATCACGGGGTACTGCTTTGCAGGCTGATACCGGCATACAAACTCGCCTCGGAAAACGAGTGGCTCAGCCTCGACGAGGAGGCCGAGGTCCAGGCGATGATCCTCGACCTGGCCGCCAAGATACGCCGCAGGGGCTCCAGGCAGTTTCGCCTTTCGAACTGGCACGCGATGGAGCAGGCGCCGCTTGCGTACCTGGGGGCGCTCTTTCCGTATATGCCCTGCGCGGCGAAATGCCTGGAAGGCGCGCGGGACGTCTTTGAGTGGCTTCTGGTTCACGGCACGTTTGCCGACGGCGGCTTCTGGGAGATGTCGCCTATGTACCACTGGCTGACACTCGAATATCTTTTCCACATTGCGGAGGCGTTTCTGCGAACGGGTGAAGACCTATATCACAGTGACATATGCGGCAGGCGCCTCTTGGAGATGGTCGACTTCCTCAAGCGGATCGCCGCGCCGGCCGGCATGGTGCCCGCACTCGAGGATTCGGGCAGGACCATTCCGGCCGGGGTGCTGCTGGCACTGGCGAAGCGGCTTGACGACGGGGAGCTTCTCTTCCAGGTCGAGGCGGCCTTCAGGCGAGACTCAGATACCTGGGGCAGGCGCGATTTCGGCGCGCTGGGACTTTTTGTACCGCTGGAGCCGCCCGATCCGAGGGCGCCCAACCGTGGCAGCGAAGTCCTCGTCCCGTCTGGGAAGCTCATTGTCCGCTCGCCCTCTCGCAACCTGACATTCGTCTTCGACTTCGGGCCCCACGGCGGCTGGCACGGCCACAGCGACAAGCTCTCATTCGAGGCCTTTTGGCGCGACGTGTGTCTGGTGCCGGATGCCGGGTCCTACAAGTACGAAGACTCGCTTCAGTGGGACTGGTTCAAGACGGCGCCGGCGCACAATACCGTTACTCTCGGCGAGAGTGACCGGCCCCCGGCAACCGGCAGGCTTCTCTATTTCGAGGAGGGCAGAGGGTTCGTCACGGCCGGAATGCAGGCGCCGCTTTCCCAAACGGCGACGCACCGCAGGGAGATAACCTTCTGCGACCGAGCGCTTCTGGTCGACGATTTCCTCGAAAACGTCCCCAGCGGCGAGATGCTCGTGTGGAGGATGAACTCGTTCGTTCCAATAGAGCTCGACGGCAGGGTGGGAAGTTTCAAGCGCGGCAACATCAGCGTCACCGTCACACCGGTAAGCCAGGGGCTTGCAGCCGAGGTAGCAGAAGTGCCGCTTATGGGTGAGACTCCCTCGACGAAGATGGAACTTGCGCAGGGCTGTCAGCTGCGCTTTTCAAAGAGCGCCTGCGGCGACTCTGATCGCATACTCGTGAGGATGGATTTTTCCTGGTAACAAGTAAGGGGACCTGCAGTGGGTAAACTGAAAACCGTAATGGTGGGCCTGTCATTCGGCGCCGAGCTGTTGGAAGACGCTCCGGAGTTCGAGTATTTCGAACTGGTCGGCGGCTTTGCCAGGACGCCTGCGACGAGAGAGAAGTTCTCCAAGCAGTTCGGCGTCAGGGGATATTCGTCCTACGAAGAGGCCCTGGCGGACAAGGACGTCGATGCGGTGGCCATCGTGACGCCCAACGATACGCACCGGGACCTTTGTGTACCGGCCGCGAAGGCGGGCAAGCACGTTTTTGTGGACAAACCGATAGACAATACGATCGAGGCCGGCAGGGAGATAATCGCGGCGTGCGCCGAAGCGGGAGTGACGCTTGCCGTTGGGCACAACTCGCGCCGGTCGTCGTCGTATCGAGCGGCCAAGAAGATGATCGACGCGGGCAAGCTTGGGAAGGTCGTTCTGAGCGAGGCGAACTTTTCTCATCGTGGGGGCATGGATGTTACGCCGGATGAGTGGCGGTGGTATCGCGACCGGTGCCCCGGAGGGCCGCTGATGCAGCTGTCGGTGCACAATTTTGACACGTTGTACTACCTTTTCGGCTCCGTCAAGTCCGTCTGTGCGAAGCTGGCGCGGCTGGCGACGCCGGCGGAGATCGAGGACACCGCGATTACGGCGCTCGAGTTCGAAAGCGGGATGCTCGCGTACGTCGGGACGGCCTACACGGTGCCCTCGACGGCGTTTATGAATATCTATGGAACGGAGGCGAGACTCTCTATTCTCCGCCGGAGCGACGAAATTGAGGTCGTCGACAAGGAGGGCAAGGGCCGGCACATCAAGATTGAAGACCAGGTCAACACGCGCGCTGAGGAGCTGGACGACTTCGCCCGGTGTGCCCTGACCGGAGAGCCCCCGGAGACCGGCGGCGACGAGGCGCTCCACGCGCTGGCGGTGGCCCTGGCGGCGCTTAAGTCCTCCGAAGAAAAGCGTACCGTAACGATCTCGGAGATTCTCAGCAAGTAGACGGAGACCGCCTTGTCCGAGGTCATCTTTCGACTGCTGCTTGACGGTCTGGCCTTAGGGTGCATCTACGCGCTTATCGCCCTCGGGTACACGATGGTCTACGGCATCATCAAGCTCATAAACTTCGCCCACGGCGAATTCTATATGATGGGCGCATATGCCGGGCTTTTCACGCTGGCGGGCCTCAAGGGGTCTGACTTGGGACTGTCGGAGCCGTGGCGGACGGTTGCGGCGTTTGTCCTCGCGATGCTGGCTGCGGGGCTTGCCGCCGGGGTGCTGGCCGTTATCGTGGAAAAACTCGCCTACAGGCCTCTCAGGCGAGCGAGCCGGATAGCGGCGCTTCTGACGGCGCTCGGCGTCTCGCTGCTGCTGCAGAACGTCGCCCTCAAGGCCTTCACGCCCGACACGCGCCATTTCGACGCCGGCATAACGGACCGGCGCTATCCGAGGGTGGAAGTGCCGGCCGGCGACGTGCATCCGGGAGCCATCTTTCCGACGAACGTCTGGTACACGGACGGCAAGGGGCGCGAGCAATGGCTGGCAGGCCCGGTGCGTCCACTGGAGGCGGCGGACTATGAGCGTGCAAAGGAGGCCTCCGCATCGCCGGTCTACCGCTACCGGGCCGTGACCATCCGGAAGAAGCAGATAATCATCCTGGCAAGCGTCCTGGTTATGGCCGTGGGGCTAAACGTGCTCGTAAAATACACCAGGATGGGCAAGGCGATGCGGGCCGTTTCGCACGACATCGAAGCGGCGCAGATGATGGGCATAAACGTTGACCGCGTGATAGGCTTCACGTTTTTCATCGGGGCCTTTCTGGGGGGGGCGGGGGGAGTCCTCGTAGGGTCGTACTA
>JAGHCE010000153.1 GCA_021160625.1 Planctomycetota bacterium
CTGCCCGCCGCCGACCGCGCGGCAAAGGCCGCAATCGAGAAGCCGCTTCGGGACAAGGCCTTCAGAGACGCGTCGCCACGGCTGGCCGGACGGCTTCGCAGGACGAACGAAACGCTGAAATCGGTTCACATCCTCTACGACCGGAACCCTTCTTACCTGCAGACGGGCGTGGTCGGCGGGCTGTTTGCAATGCTCGTTCTCCTGCAGATATATCAAAGGCGCTTCTGGTGCCGCAAGGTCTGCCCGCTGGGGGCGCTATTCGGCCTGGCGGGTATGAAGCGGCCGCTGGGCGTCTATCTCGACAGCGCCAGGTGCACCGACTGCGGCAAGTGCCGCCTGGTCTGTCCGACCGGCGCCATCCAGGGCAAGGCGGTCTCGCCCGAGGAGTGCATTTTCTGCGGTCTCTGCACGGCTGTTTGCCCCGCAGACGCGCTTGGAGTGCGCCTGAGGGCGCCTGAAGTGCCGGCGCCGGCACCGCCGCCGAAAGTGGTCCCGGGGCGCCGGGAATTCCTCGTGGCGGCGGTGGCGGGTGCCGCGGCGTGGCCGGTGCTCGCGGCGGACAGGGCGGTTCGCGCAGGGCGCGGTGCTCTCATACGTCCTCCCGGCGCACAGGACGAGGAGCGCTTCCTCGACGCCTGCATCCGCTGCGGCGAGTGTATAAAGGCGTGTCCGGAAAATGCCTTGCAGCCGGCCGGCCTCGAAGAGGGGCTCGCGGGCCTCTGGACGCCGCGGATCGTGCCGGTTATGGGCTACTGCGACTACTACTGCCTGCCGGACGATTCCCCCGTCGGCAACTTCTGCGCAACGGTCTGCCCGACAGGCGCCATAATGAAACTGACCCCGAAGGAAAAGCACGAGACCCGCATCGGTACCGCCTCGATCCGAACCGACCTGTGCATACCCTACGTCGAGGGCATCGAGTGCGGGGTCTGCGTGGAGCACTGCCCCGTGAAGGCCATCAAGAACGAATTCGTCGAGGTCCGCGACCACGAGACCGGAGGGACCAGAACGATTCAGCGCCCCCGGGTCGACAAGGGCCTCTGCATAGGCTGCGGCGAGTGCGAACACGTCTGCCCGCTGGATGGCACGAGGGGCATTTACGTCAAGCCGGCGGCGGGATGAGCCCATCTGCCCCCAGCTTCCCGCAAATCCCACCGCGATCGGCATTTTTCCTCATCGAGGGGCACACAGGCGACGAATAAATGGTTTGGAGTTGCATTTTGGCCCTGAAAACGTATACTTCCGGGCGGTTTGGAAACTGACGATTTGAGGATGTCGTAAGGAGCAGGTTGTTTAATGACGATGGTGAAGGAAGCAAAGACGCAGGTCATCGACGAGTTCAAGCTGCACGATACGGATTCGGGAAGTCCCGAGGTCCAGGTCGCGTTGCTGACAAAGCGGATTTCCGAGATCAGCGACCACTTGAAGACGCACAAGAAGGACTACTCTTCCAGGCGCGGGCTGTTGAAGCTGGTCGGAAGGCGTTCCGCACTCCTGAAGTACCTCGTCAGAAACGACAAGGAACGCTACCAGAAGCTGATTGAGAGGTTGGGCCTGCGTAAGTAGTCCCGTCAAATCCGAGATGTGTTGTCCCCTCAGGATCAATTCGGACGTGGTGTGCCCCTACCCGGCGAAATCACCCGGTGCAACCGGCCGGCAAGGCCCGGCAAAGCGAAGGCAGGCCCGGTGTTTGAAGACGAGTCAATGAAACGGTTGGGAAGTGGAAACGGAAGCTTGAGGAACTGGCGGATAGGAGAAGACTGTGGCTGAGAGTATTGTGAAGGTTGAGAAGGAAATCGCCGGCAGGGTGCTTTCCCTGGAGACAGGCAAGATTGCAAAGCAGGCCGACGGCGCGGTCGTGGTGAGGTACGGCGACACGGTGATCCTGGCGACGGCCCAGAGCACCAAGCCGCGCGAGGGGATCGACTGGTTCCCCCTGTTCGTGGACTACCGTGAGAAGTTTCAGGCGGCGGGTAAGATACCCGGCGGCCGCTTTCACAAGCGTGAGGGTCGGCCGACCTTGAAGGAAACCCTGACTATGCGGATGATCGACCGCCCAATCCGCCCGCTCTTTCCCGAAGGCTATAAGAATGAAGTCCAGATTATGACGATGGTGCTCTCGGCGGACGGTGAAAACGACTCGGACATCCTGGCGATGATAGGAGCCGCGGCCGCGTTGTGCATATCGTCCATCCCGTTTGACACGCCCGTCGGTGTGGCGCGTATCGGCCGCGTCGACGGCAAGATGATTGCCAATCCCACCGTAAAAGAGCGCGAGCTGGGCGACCTGGACCTCGTGGTATGCGCCAACGGCGACCAGGTCGTGATGATGGAGGCCGGGGCCATCGAGATAGCCGAGGATGATATGATCGAGGCCGTACGAATGGCACGCGGCCTTGCCGCCGACGTCTCGGACCTCATCACGCAGCTCAAGGAAACCTGCGCCAAGCCCAAGCAGGAAGTCCCCTCCACCGCGGCGAGCGAGTCACTGGTCGGCTTCATCAGGACCGGCTTCGAGGCGAAGATAGAAGCGGCGCTTTCCGTAATCGAAAAACAGGAACGCCGCACAGCTATGAACGCCGTACGCGAGGAAATCGCTGAGAAGGCCCTTGAAGCGGGACTCGTCGACGAAGACTCCGACACGTCCGCCGCTTTCGAAGAGGTTATGCGCATCGTGGTGCGCAAGCGGATTCTGGAAGGCAGGCGAACCGACGGCCGCACAGCCGAGGACATCCGGCCCATCTCCTGCGAGGTGGCCGTGCTGCCCAGGACCCACGGAAGCGCCCTGTTCACCAGGGGCGAAACGCAGGTCCTCGCCACCGTGACGCTGGGGACCAGCAGAGACGAAGAGATGGTGGAAAGCCTCGTCGAAGACTACACGCGCAAGTTCATACTCCACTACAACTTCCCGCCGTTTTCCGTCGGCGAGGTAAAGCCCGTCCGAGGCCCGTCGCGCCGGGACATCGGCCACGGGGCGCTGGCCGAAAAGGCGCTGGCAAGCATCATCCCGGACCAGGAGGAGTTCCCGTATACCATCCGCATCGTCTCGGACGTTATGGAGTCGAACGGTTCAAGCTCGATGGCGACGGTGTGCGGTGCGACGCTTTCGCTTATGGACGCCGGCGTCACTATCGCCCAACCGGTAGCTGGCATCTCCATCGGCATGGTCGAGGAAGACGGGAACCATCTCCTCCTCACCGACATCCAGGGCGAGGAGGATCACTACGGCGATATGGATTTCAAGGTGGCGGGAACCCAGAACGGCATCTGCGCCGTACAGGTCGACATAAAGATCGCCGGCCTCAGCGACGAGGTCATCGTCGGCGCCTTCACCCAGGCGCGTGAGGCCAGGATGCAGATACTCCGGAAGATGCTCGCCGTGATATCCAAGCCCAGGGACAAGATCAGCGTCTACGCTCCCAAGCTTGTCAAGATAAAGATCAATCCTGACAAAATCGGCAGGGTCATAGGCTCCGGCGGCAAGGTCGTCCGCAAGCTCCAGGAAGACACCGGCACCACGATAGAGCTCGACGACGACGGCACCGTAACCATCTCGGCGCAGGACGCCGAAGCCATCGAGGCAGCCAAGGAGATCGTCCTCGGCATCGTCGCCGAGCCCGAAATCGGCAAGACATACACCGGCACCGTTCGCGGGATAAAGGACTTCGGCGCCTTCGTCGAGATCCTGCCCGGCCAGGAAGGCCTCGTGCACATAAGCGAGCTCGACGACGGCTACGTCGGGAAGGTCACCGACATCGTCCGGATGGGCGACGAGGTAACCGTGAAGTGCATCGGCCTTGACCAGGGAAAAATCCGGCTCAGCCGCAAGGCCGCAATGAAGGATGCGAACGAGGCGGCAGCTTCCTGAAGCCGCTGAGGCCGGACAAGTTGCGTTTCGGAAGGGTTCGAAAAAAGGAGGTACACAGTAGAAATCCGGGTTATTCATCGCAAATGTGGTAAGTATTGTTTTATGCAATAGGAGAGTTTCGATGGCTGTGGGCAAGGTAAAATGGTTTGACGGCAAAAAAGGCTATGGCTTCATTGAAGAGGACGGCACCGGCAAGGACGTCTTCGTACATTACTCGAACATAGCGGGTTCGGGCTTCCGGAGCCTTGAAGACGGCGATGCGGTCGAGTTCGAAATTGCCGAAGGCGAAAAGGGCCTTCAAGCCAGGAACGTAACGCGCGTAGCGCAAAACGCATAGAAACCCGCGAGCCCGGTAAGCTCCCGCTTACCGGGCTCGCCTTTTTTTAGTGGGGCCAGGCGGCGGTGATCAGGATCATAATTGCGGTTGTCTCGGTTATTATACTCGCGGCGGTTCTTGCGGCGGGGCTGGTTATCCGGTACGTCGGGCGCAGGACAAAAAGGCGTCTGCGGCGCCAGCGCAAGAGAGAACGGGACCTGCTGGAAAACCTGGCCGCAGGCCTTGCCCACGAACTGAAAAACCCCCTCGGCGCCCTCAACCTCAACCTCGAACTTCTCCGCGAAAAGCTCGAATCCTCCGGCGGCCTTCCCGACGATTCCCGCAAGCGCCTCACCACCATTATGAAGGAAACCCATCGCCTCGAAGACGTGCTCAACAACTTCCTGCGCTACGCCCGCCGAAGGCCCCCTGCCCTCGCCCCGGTCGATATTCCCGGCCTCATCGAGGACGTCTTAGTGTTCCTCAATCCTGAAACCCTTCGTGCCGGTATCGAAGTGGAAACGCACTTCGACCCCGATGCAGCCACCTGCTTAGCCGACGCATCTCTTCTCAAGCAGGCAATGCTGAACGTCATCCTCAACGCCGCCGAGGCAATGCCCAACGGGGGCCTCGTCACCATCACCACCGAGCACAATGCCGACGCCGTTTCCATAGTCGTCACCGACACCGGCACCGGCGTCCTGCCCGAGGATATCCCGAAGCTTTTCGACGCCTACTTCTCGGCGAAGAAGGGCGGAACCGGCCTGGGGCTCACCATCACAAAGCGCATAATCGAAGACCACAACGGCACCATCGAGCTCGAGAGCTCGCCCGGGGGCGGCACAACGGTGACGCTCACGCTCCCGGGCAAGGCCGGCCGGCCCGGTGCGTAACACCTTCGGTAAC
>JAGHCE010000095.1 GCA_021160625.1 Planctomycetota bacterium
GCATAAAGGCAGCTCTCCCCAGGAAAGCGGCTCCCAACACCCCCTACATACGCCTCGTGGGTGAGGTACTGGAAAAGTTCTATGCACAGGGCGCCTGAGGTACAAGGAGCGTGAGATATGGAAAGAGAAGAAAGAAAAATGTCTTTAGTCACAAATGACGCTACAGGGACGCCGGGAGCGAAGACTCCTGCCAACCGAGGTGACAACGCTGATTGTGCCCCGTTAACAGACGACCTCGCGGGGTTTTTGCGTGTGTTTTCCTACCTTGTCGACCGGCAGGCGCGGATCGAGGAGGAGTTGCTGGAGGTGAAGGGGATGCTCGGCTCTTTGAGTAGCCAGATTCAGGCATTAGGCCGCACAGTCTCAACAGTTCTTGGGCGCACCAACAGGACCGCGGCGCTGGTCGAAGAAGGGATCCAGGCCGGCAAGTGCCTTGAAAACGCAAGCAGGGAGCAGGCGCTTCTTGCCGAACGCCACTACCAAGACCATATCATTGACCCTCTCGTCAACTCTCTTGTTGCGTTGGTGCGCCTTGTGGAAGGAACGCACATGGAGACAAGCCCCAATAGCGAGGCTGCCGCCGGCGCGGTCGCCAAGCTCAAGGCCACGCTTCGTGGCGGCCTTGAAGAGCTCTTGTCGGTCTACGGCGTGGAGACTTTTACAAGCGCACAGGGGACCCCCTTTGACAAACTCACGATGCGTGTGGTCCGGGTAGTGCCTACTGATGATCCGGCACTTGACTGGAAAGTCGCCCGGTCGCTCCTCTCTGGCATCCGTCGCCAAAAGCAAATCCTCAACGCCAAGCGTGGTCTTTTTTGCCCCTGAAGGCGGCGTCATCGTCGGCACGCAGGCCGTAAACGCCGGCTACGCCGACCCCCGGAGGGCGGTGTTTGACTCAAAGCGCGAGATCGGCTCGGGAAAGGTCCTCTACTGCGACGAAAACGGCAGGCAGTACCTTGCCGGTGACATCTACCAGGTGCTCCTTGAGTATGCCAGGGAATGTTTTATCAACAAGATGGCCCAGGACCCGGAGGACACGGTTCTAAGTGTTCCCGCCAACTTCACCGACCCCCAGAAAGAGGAGGTCCTGGAGGCGGCCAAAAACGCCGGGCTTTCTGTCCTCAAGCTCGTCCACGAGCCGACAGCCGCCGCGCTTGGTAACGGTATCGACAGGCGCCAGGCCAGCCGCGTGGTTGTCTACGACCTCGGCGGGGGCACGTTTGACGTCTCCGTAGTCGAGGCAACCGGCGCCGACAGCAGGGTGATTGCCACCGCCGGCCAGGCGCGCCTGGGCGGTCGGGACTTCAATGCGAGAATCCTCGAGGAGTTCCTCAAGAGATTCGAGGCCGAGCACGGCTTCCGGCCGGAGGAAGAAAAGCACACCATCTTCTATATGGATGCGCACGGCAGGGTAGAGCAGACAAAGATCGCCCTCTCCGCGCGCCCGGAGGCACAGTTGGCCCTTGCCTGTGATGGGCGCCTCTGCAGTATGACCCTCACACGTGACGGGTTCGAGAAGGCCACGGCAGACCTCATCGAGGCCACGATGGACTGCCTTGAAAGGGCCGTCCGCGACAGCGGCCTCAAGATGTCCCAGGTTGATGAGATACTCCTGGTCGGCGGCGCTTCGCGGATGCCGGTCGTTGCCAAGCGGGTGGAGAAGCGCTTTGGCAAGGTTATCGCCAAGGGCGTGGAACCGCATTACGCCGCCGCCTTCGGTAACGTGGTTGCCTGCCGGATGGCGCGCGAGCGTGCGGGGCGGCCCCTTATCTCCGGCAACATCGCCCTTCCTCCGCTTAACCACCACTACGAGGACGTAACGGCCCACCCGATAGGCGTGTGTGTCCTGAGCGAGGACCACAAGCTCGTCAACCAGGTCATCCTCGAAAAGGGTATGCCAATGCCCTCAGAGCAGCTCAAGACCTTCAAGCTCGTTGATGCGGAGCAGACCACCGCCTTGATCGAGATCCTCCAGGGCCCCGACTCCCTCATCAAGGAAAAGTGCGCGTTGCTTGGACACTTTGAGCTCTCCGGCCTGCCGTCGCAGAAGAACCTTATGCCCAGGATCGAGATCAAGCTGCACATAGACCAAAGTGGAATGCTGACGGCGAACGCCCGGGATACCGTAAGCGGCAAGAGCGCTGAACTCGTGATTGATTACAGCAACCACGGCCCCGAAGGCAGAGAAGCCTCGAAAGACGCCGCGTGAGTCTTGCCCCATGGCTTGTACATAGCCCCTGGTGCAAAGGAGGGCAGATGATGGGAACCTACATGGACTTCGCACAATCTCCAGATCACCGCTACGCGAAGGAACGGTTGGTGGTTCTCCTGGATAGGTCAGGCTCCATGGATGAGGACGACTGGAAGCCTTCTCGTCTCCAGGGGGCAATCGAGGCAGGCAAAGCGCTCATCGATGCCAAGGCCCGGATACGTGGCGAGGACGAAGTGGCAGTAGTTGCGTTTTCTTCACAGGCCGGTTGTATCCATCCACTGGTGCGTCTGAAGGGCAGGGTCCCTGACTTGAAGCGCAGCTTGGCGACGCTTAGCACCGACTCCACGACGAACATAACAGCCGGCCTGTCGTTGGTGTGGGAGATTCTCCTTGGAAAAGGGACCCGAACCAGTGCCCCGGCCACCTTCACAGGCGCCGTCAAGTGGCTCTCGCGTCTTCTCTACGACGACCCGGCCGTCAACATGTCTGTCCCTTCAAACGTCCTGTGCAGGATCATCCTTCTCACCGATGGCGCACATAATAATGCGGGCAGATCGCCTGTCAGTGTGGCAAGACAGCTAAAAAACGCTGGCGTCATTATCGACTGCGTGGGCATTGGCGGCGGCCCTGAAGACGTTGACGAAAAGATGCTCAAGAAAATAGCCTCCGTTGGGGCCGACGGGAGGCCCCGCTACGCCTTCATAGGCGACAACAAGAGACTCATAAGGAAGTTCGAGGAGCTGGCGAACTATATTCGCCCTGCGTAGAGGAGAACGCGAAGCGAGTGCTGGATAGCGGTAGTCCCGTTCGTGAGGTAGACCGTGAGCGCGTCAGATGACAGCTTTTCCTGGATTGAGCTTGCAGGGATCACTCCTCGGGCAGCGATGATCCGCAACAGGTTCGTCCGCGCCGAGGATTTGCAGGCCGTCAAGACATGGCGCGAAAGGTTCGACAACCGCGACGTCTACGCCTCTGTCTGCCGCTTTGCGAAGCCCACAAGGGACGCAGACTTTTTTTGCGACTTCTTTCTCGACATAGATTCCGACAATCTCAACACGGCACGCGAAGAGGCGCTAAGGGCCTTTTATCTCCTGGTGGACCATCTTGGCCTTCGTCCAGAGTGGGTGGACCTTTTCTTCAGCGGCGCCAAGGGCTTTCACGTTATCGTGCCCCACGTGGTATTCGGCAGCCCGAAGGCAAGCGAGATAATGCGGGTCTGGAAGGCATTGGCCGGGCGTCTCGTCAGCGAGGGTCTTGAGCATATTGACCTTGGCGTCTATCAGAAAAGCCGCGTCCTTCGCTTGCCAAACTCGCTAAACAGCAAAAGCGGCCTTTACAAGGTCCCGCTTGAATACAAAGAACTCAGAGACTTTGGCCTCGACTATGTCCTGGAGCTCGCCCGAGAACCTCGGGACGAAGACAGTCTCGCAATGCCCGAAGAGGGCTTGAAAGCTGCAGCGTGGTTTAGAGAGGCACTCACGTGGTGGAGGACAAAACGTGCCGGCAAGACTCCCAGATCCAACTCGACTACCAAGTTCTCTCAAGGGTGGCGTGTGCCGCCCTGCATCCGCAACATCGAGCAGGCGACGCTGCCCGACGGCATAAGGCACACGGCTTATCTCGCCTTAGCGCGGTTCTACGCATGGATCGGCATGCACGCGCTTGAGGCCGAGGAGCGCATTGGCCTGATTGATGAGAAACACTCCGTCCGCGATTCCGCCTGCATTGCAAGAATCGTCGAGTTCGGCGGGAAACACCCCGGTTTTCCAGGTTGCGACAATCCGGTTCTCAAAAAATACTGCGACAGGAAGCGCTGCTTCCTGCCACGAATTCGGCGGAACAAGACTCAGGGGCAGCTTACCGCGGGCGTCGAATGAGCCGGCCAGAGCGAAGGTTTCCCGATGAAGAGACCAAAGCAGACAGACAGGATCGCACCCAGGGAACGTGCCGCCAGGAGAAGGGCAGGGCGGGTTTCCACTGGCGGCGTTGAATACCCGATTGGTAAAAGGGACGCAGCCGAGATCCTCGGCATCTCTACGGACACCCTCGACCAATGGACTGTGAAATACGGCATACCGCACTACAAGTACGACGTGGCAGGCAACCGGGGTAATCGCGGCAAGGTTGTTTATCTGGCATCGGACATACTGTGCTTCAGGGAGAAATATCGCGTTGTGGGCCGCGACATAGTATGTCAGATCGCCACGGGGCTCTCTGACATGCACGAGGCCGGTCGTGTGCATAGGGACCTCAAACCCGCCAACGTGCTCTTCGACGGGAAGAAACGGGTGAAAATAATCGACCTGGGCCTAGTGCGCTGCCGAGGCGAGGAAACCATCGCCGACGACGGTATGGCCCGCGGGACGCTGCATTATATGTCGGCCGAACACCTGGCCAACCCGGCAGCCGTCGACCAGAGAAGCGATCTCTACAGCCTCGGGGTGATCTTCTACCGGATGGCAACGGGTACGCTGCCGTTTGACGGCGCGATGGCCGTCGACGTACAAAAAAAGATCCTCCACGAAGAGCCCATTCGCCCCCGAGTGCTTTCCCCCGGCACGAGCACCGAACACGAGGAGGTCATCCTGCGGCTCTTGGCCAAGGATCCCTCCAGACGTTTTCAGTCCGCACGACTGCTGCTTTTGCATCTGAATGCGCAGGGCCCATCTGACATCTGTCCCACCTGCAACGCGCCGATGGAAAGGGGAGCTTCGTACTGCCCCGCCTGTGGGGTCGATGTGAGGTGTGCCGGCTCCGCACCGGCGTTGTTGTGCGTGGACGCCGCTGCGGGGCCACGTTGGCTTGTCATCCCTCCGGAGGGCAGGGAGCTGGGGCGTGAGGCGCTTGATCCCGGTAACCCAGCCGTCTCCATCCGGCATGCTCGGATCTTCCGCAAACAGCGCTCGTGGTATCTTGAGGATCTGGGCTCGACCAACGGGAGCTGGGTCGACGGTCGGCGCCTTCAAAGCAGCCAACCTCTTGCCTCACGCAGCTTCTTGCAGTTTGCGAACGTCACATGTGTCTTTTGGAAGAAGGCGTAAGAAAGGAGAAAGTGCCATGACAGCCAAATGCGGCAAGTGCGGCTCAGCTGCCTCACCTGCGTACAACTTCTGCACGAAATGCGGTGCGCCCTTGAGGCTCGCCACGCCGTGCGTCGGCAAGACGGTTCCGATGGCCGTCCGAACTCAAGCGATTCCGGCATCCCCCTGGCCCGCACCGGCCTTTCCCGAGGCCTTGACAGCCGTGCAGGGCGCTGAACTCGCCCAGGGGGGCTACGTGACCACAGGTGTGGCGGGGCCCGAGGCGGAAGTGATCGTGGCCGACAGGTCCGGCAGCATGGGCGAGGAAGGATTGCGGACAAGCAAGATGGACGACCTTAAGGTAGCCATTCGTACTCACGTACTCCAGAAAATGCACATCGATCGGCAGGACCGGGTGGCCCTCGTCTCATTCGCCCATAAGGCCCGGGTGGATTGCGCTTGGGCGATCCTCGAAGACCCCTCGAAACTCCTGGCGGCTATTGACGCGCTCAACTCAAACGGCGGCACGTGCTTTAAGAGCGGCCTTCGAAAAGCGGAAGGGCTCTTCGCAACACTGCCGCTGACTTCCGGGACCCCGGCCCTCAAGAAGATCATATTCTTCACCGACGGCCAGAACAATGAAGGGGATCCGGTTCCGGCTGCGGAAAGGCTCAAGAACACCGGGGTGATTATCCAGGCAGTCGGGTTCGGGCGCAGCGAGAAGGACGTGGACGAAGGGACGTTGCGACGCCTCGTCTCGGTAATCGATCAGAAGGAGCAGTATTGGTTCTGCAGAGACGCGCAGGAACTGACCAGGACTTTCAAGGCGCTTTCCAGCAAGACTCGCGTCTTCCGCCCATAATCCTTATGGCTATAGGGACTTTGGTCAGTCGGGAAATGCGCGTGGACTGGCCTGCGGAAAGGGGCGATGGCAGTTCCTTCGTATGGAGATAGACGTGCCGGCCCACTTGGTTCGAGCAGAAGATGTCGAATGAAAAAGCCAGGAATGTTGTGACGCCATGGATGACGATTTCTGAGGTCGCCGAGTACCTCTCTGTCAGCTCGGGCACGGTGCGCAATTGGGTCAGCCAGAAGTATATTCCGCACGCCAGACGCGGGCGCGTCGTGCGATTCCACAGGCGCCGGATTGATCGCTGGCTCTCAGCCGGCGCCTGTAGGGGCAGGCTCACCGCTGCCAACCTTATCGACGGCCGGGATTAGGCCTCGTCTTCTCCTTGGAGCCTTTTCTTGAGGATACCCTCAAGGCCCCGCTGGCCGTGCAGGAAGCTTCTCAGCACGTCGCTCTTGGCGGCGAGGCCCGTGTGCGTGTAGTGGCGCGTCATCCGGAGGCTTGAATGCCCTAAAATTCCCTGGACCGTGATCGGATTGGCCCCGTTTTCCTGCGTGAGGGTCGCGAAGAGATGACGTAGCGAATGCGCGCGCGTGACCTCGCCGCAGCCGATCCCCTTGGTCACTTTCATCAGCTCCTGGCGGATGCGTTTCTGTGGAATCTGGCCCATCTCTCTCAAGAACACCCGCAACTCCCTTCGAAGCCCCTCTTCGCCTTCAACCCTCCTTGCTTTTGCCTCCTCGGCGAGCCGCCCGAGGTGCGATCTGAAGCCGCCCGCCGTAGAGAAAGCCTTCGTCGGCTCTCTCCTTCCTTCGAAAAAAGCGCGGTTGAGGAAAAGAAAACCCTCCTTCCGGCTCGCGATGCGGCGCAAAAAGAGCGGCCGTACTTCCGGCAGAATCGGAAGTATCCGCTCGTGCCGTGTCTTGGCATGCCAGAACATCCGAGGCTTGCTTTGAATCCGGAACAGGTTTTCTTCAAGGTCCACGTCCGAGACGACCAGATGCGTCAGCTCTCCAACGCGGAGGCCGTAGAGCGCGAGAGTAAGAAAAATGCCGAATTGCCACTCGTCGCACGCCGCGAAGAAATCGACCAGCTGCTGCGGTGTGAGAAGAGGTGTCTCAGGCGCAGCGCGATCCTTCATCTTCTCGATGGGAAACGAAGCGAACGGATTGTCGCTGTAGGGCGGCAGGAAGCGCTGTTTGCAGGCGTAGTTGAAGGCGCTGCGGCACGTCGAGAGGATAAACCTGATGCCGCTCATTCTATATGGGGAGTGTTTGCCCTTCGCGGCGCCGCTTCGCACGCGGGTCTTCGAGCGCATGAACTTGACGAACTCTTCCACCGTCCTTGCACTTACCTTCTCAGCCGTGTCGAGGCCGTCTCTCCCGGAGCAGAATTCCCGGAAGTGCGACAGCGCCGCCCGGTAGCGCGAAAGCGTACTCGGCGAGAGATTCCTGACCAGCCGACAGGACTCAAGGTACTTGTCTAGAAGCGCCGGGACGCTGATTCGAACAAAGCCAAGCGGCGAGGGTCGCTTTTCCTCGAGGGCGGCGTTGACCTTGCTCGCCGTAGCCCGCGCAGTCGCGAGGTTACCCTCGATTCTCGTCCGTACCGTTTTCCTGTTTTCTCGATAATAGAGCCAGTAGCTCGCCCCGTGGCGGTAAACCGTCACGCGCCCAATCCTGTCAACTTTTTTGTCTCGACTGGTTTGCCCGGCCATCCTCAAGACCTCCGATTGTGAAAACCTCACACATAATCTTCCACAAACAGGCCCTAAGAATAATACGGCATGACGTAACCCAAGTCAACATAAATCGTTACAAGAAATGAAAAAACAATGGCGGAGAGGGCGGGATTCGAACCCGCGACAGGATTGCTCCTGCACACGCTTTCCAAGCGTGCTCCTTCGGCCACTCGGACACCTCTCCGCACGGTTGGCCGCATAAGCAACGACGCGACCACAACATAATACAGATGCCGCGCATTTCTTCAAGGCACGGTTTGGAGGGCTTCGCCCCCTTTTTGCTATGGGGGCCCGGCACGTTGTGCCGAGAGTTCCCTGACCTTCCGGACGCATCCCGGGTCGCTGAACACATTCCTTGGAACGGTTACCGGTTTGTGACTACGGTCAGTGCCGCTGCTTTGATCTGCGGGCGTGTAGTTTCCGCACATAGCGGTTCCTGGCCTCGTTGAAGAACGTGCGGTACTTCTCACTGCGATAGTCGGGGAAGGTGTAGGCCAGCGGTACGAAGCCGCCCTTGTGCCATTCGAGCGTCACTTCAGCAAAGATGCCTCCACCGACCCAGATGCGGTGCGAGAAATCCTTCGTGCTGAATAGGACAAGCTTGCTGTGGCAGATGTAGCCGGGGTCTATGTTGACGGGCCTGGCAACGCCTGCGGGCGATGCGGCTCCCAGGTGCGCCTCCATCTCAATGGACTCGACCTTCACCTGATGAAGCCGCTCCAGGGGCTGCAGATTGTCAAACGCCACGAATTGCCGCAGCAATCCCTCGCCCATCTCGTTGCGGTAGTAGTCGGTGAAATCGAAGGGCCACACGGGGCTCTGCATATCGACCTTGCCCCACGCGGCTTCAAGAGCGCTCAAGGCCCTTTCGAACCCCTCGGCGGGGTTGACGATAAGCCCTGCAACGAGCTGGACGGGCAGAGTGTTCGATTCGGCCACAGGCGCGCTCAAGCCTCCAGGGTGTTGCCGTCGGCATCCACTGTGCGGCCGGGGTTTTCCGGCGCACAGGCCTTCACGCAGACGCCGCAGATGTGCTGGCCGACGTAGGGTATGCGGGTGAACTCGGTAAGCTTGTCGTAGCAGGCTGCGAGGTTGAAGTCCTCCGGGTTTTCGTGAATGGCTCCTGCGGGGCACTCGCTGAGGCAGGCCGTGCAGGTGCCGCAGGAAAACGGCATCGGCGAACCAGCCGCAAGCCGAGCATCCGTCAGGACCGTTACATACCTCATCCGCGCGCCATAACGAGGGGTTACCAGGAGGCCGCTGCGGCCTATCCAGCCGATGCCTGCCGCGGCGCCAAGGTGCCGATGCGAGACGTGGCCTCGGGGCGGCTCGCGGCTCACGTTCTGGCTGGCCGCTATGGCCAGCGACCTGTGCCCCTCTTCAACAAGCGCCTCGGTCAGATTGAAGGCACAGAAGTCGAGGCGGTAGTTTAGCTGCCGATACGTATGGAAGTAGAGAGGCGTGGGACGGTCTACCACCTGTTCGAGGCTGGCGGGATTGAGTGGTATGCCGATGACGACCGCCCGGCGAAAGTGTGCGCCTACGCGGTCAAAGAGCGTGGGAACCTCCCGTGCAACCCGGTCAAGGTCAGCCACGCCGAAAACGCGCGCGCCGCACTGGTGTGAAAGTGCCTGCAGACGGTCCCTCAGTGTGTCTTCACTTGCGCCCTCGGATGCCGCCATCATCCGTGCCCCTCGTGCCGGTCCAACCCGGAGTTGGGTCTCCACCTGCCGGAGGTCAAGTATATGCAAGCGGCGTCCTGCAAGCAAGAGAGCCGGGCGCCCCGTAATAGGCCGCCCGGCTCAGCGTTATCGGCAGGTATGTTTGCGCCATCCCCTCGAACGGCGGTTACCTGCTGACCCAGACTACTCTCGTAGTGCCGACCACCGAAGGAGTAAACGGCGGCAGATTGTTGATGTTTTTGAAGTCGGTGTCGAAGTTCCAGTCGCGGCCCGGGGCCTTGTAGTTGTCCCCGCCGTAGGACCATTGGCCCGTTCCGACCTCGCTGTTCCAGATATTCACAAACGAGCCCCTGATGTGGCAGGGCACGCCTGACCACTTCTCGTGGAAGCGCGGGAGGTTCTCGAAACCGCCATTGTATGCGCCCGGCTCGGTGACGTAGGAACCGGTAATAAACGCGCAGTTGATCGTGGTCTCTTTGGCAGTGGGCAGATGCCCTGCGGTTTTCGAGTCGTCCCACTTGTTGGAAAGGATATTGATGGCGGCGGTCATTATCGAAGCGCCTCTCTTGGGATGCGTGGCGTCGCCGATGTTGTAATCGCCCCAGGTGTAAACGGGGTCCTGTGAAACGACGGTCAGGTCGTCGGCGAGGACCTCCGCATTTACGATCCGCACACCGTTGGGCTGCGA
>JAGHCE010000122.1 GCA_021160625.1 Planctomycetota bacterium
GGTGGGAAGCATTTCCGGCGCTGGCGGTGGCCCTGCTGCTGCAGGCGATTTTCTTCGGCTTCGGCGGGATAACGTCCCTGGGCGCGAACGTCCTCGATATGGCGCTGCCGGCGGTGGTATGCTGGTATGTCTTCGCGCCGGCGATACGCCGGGCGGGCGGAGAAGGAAAAGCATTCATCCTCTCTTTTGCGGCAGGGGCAACCGGCGTGGCGCTCGGGTGCGTGCTGGTAACCGTGGTGCTGGTCCTAAGCGGTGGGGAATTCGTCGCCGCTGCGGCGGTGCTGTTTGCGGCGCACATCCCGGTTATGGCGGCCGAGGGCTTCATCACGGCGGCGGCGGTTACTTTCCTTCTCAAGGTCCGTCCGGATCTGGTCGGCCCGCAACGACCGGTGCCCCTTTCCCCAGGAGTAGAAGTTTTATGAAGGTACACAGGTGGTACGGCGGTATGCTCTGGCTCGTCGCGGCGCTGGGGGTTCTCTTGATTGGCGATCAGCCGGCTATGGCGCACAAGCTCAGTCTCTTCGCGACGGCCGACGGCAAGACTATATCGGGGTACGGCTACTTTTCCGGCGGAGGAAGGCCGCACAACGTCACGGTCATAGTCACCGCCCCGGGCAGCCGGAAGCTCGGCGAGACAACGACCAACGAAAAGGGTGAATTCACCTTTCCCGTCCTCTATAAGTGCGACCATATCCTGACTATCAACGCCCCCGACGGCCACAGCGCAATGTTCACCGTGGAGGCCGACGAATTGCCCGATGACCTGCCGGTCCTGAGCGCCGACGAGACGCAGGTGCCCCAAGTGGAGCCCCTGGCTCCCAAGGCGGCCGCGCCGGTTGTACCGAAGCCCGTCGCGCCTGCAGCCGCAGCGTCTGCAGAGGAGATCGAGCAGGCCGTCGAGAGAGTCGTGAAGCGCGAGATTCGTCCGCTCAGCAAGCAGATTATCAAGTACCGCGAGCAACTCGACCGGTACGAAGAAAAGACTTCCCTTCACGATGTCCTCGGTGGAATCGGCTATATTCTCGGCATCACGGGGGTAGCCTTCTATTTCCTCGGCACTCGCAAGCTGAAGGAAAACCGCCGCGCACCGCGAGCAAGTGGGAAGTAAAAGCCCTCAGTTCGAGTTTCGCAGTCTATGCTGCACGGCATGTTCTGGCAGGGTGGACATTCTTGTCCGCCGGTTTGATGGCAGGCAAGAATGCCTGCCCTACTGAAAAAGTGCGAAACTCGAACTTAGGCTGTAGGCGGGGCACATACGGGGTTTTGCAATGATCATTTTCGGTACGCTCGGCCGAAGCTTCATTGGACGCATTGACCCTCGCGTGAGGGTTCTTGCGGCCGTGTTATTTTCCATCGTGGTCGTCTTATGCCGGGGATACGGCGTGCTGGCAACGGCGCTGGCCGCAACGGTGCTGCTGGCGGTCGTCGCGCGCGTTGGCGCCGGGCAGGCCCTTCGCAGGCTCACCGAGCTCAATGTCTTTATGCTGCTGGTGGCGGTTTCCCTGCCGCTTTTCATTCCGGGCACGCCTGTCTTCCACATCGGCGCCCTGTCCTGGAGCAGCGAGGGACTGTGGCGCGCGGGTCTTATCGCAGCGAGGGCCAATGCGATTATGATCGCGATGACGGCGCTTCTGGCGACTATGGAACCGGCGCACCTTGGCTTTGCGCTTTCGCACCTTGGCTGTCCGGACAAGCTCGTGCACGTACTTCTCTTTATGGTGCGCTACGTTGAGGTGGTCCACGTGGAATATCACCGCCTGAGAGACGCAATGCGCCTTCGCGGCTTCAGGCCCCGGTTCAACCGTCACACCTTGAGGTCCCTTGGCTACCTTACGGGGATGCTGCTCGTCCGCAGCTTGGAAAGAGGCGAGCGGATAATGCAGGCGATGAAATGCCGGGGCTTCAGGGGGCGCTTTTACGTACTCGACCCGCTGAAGATATGCGGACGCGATGTGGGCTTTGCGGCGGCCTCGGCGGCGCTGGCGGCTTTTTTGGTCTGGATGGAGTGGCAATGAGTGAGGCACTGATACGGCTTGAGGGAATCGAGTTTTCCTATCCGCCTGACAGGGAGGTGCTGGCGGGTGTGGACTTTGCGCTCTCGCCCGGCGAGCGGGTGGGCCTGGTCGGCCCGAACGGCTGCGGCAAGACGACGCTGCTCCACATTATGGTCGGCCTCCTCAAACCCACTGCGGGTACTCTCGGCGCCTTTGGGAAGCCCCGGCGCGAAGAGGCGGATTTCCACGAGGTCAGAAGGCGTGCGGGGCTCGTCTTCCAGGACGGCGATGACCAGCTCTTCTGCCCGACGGTAATCGAGGACGTCGCGTTCGGGCCGCTCAACCTCGACAAGAGCCCCCGGGAGGCGCGCGCCGTCGCGACCGAGACACTCCGGCTCGTCGGCCTCGAAGGTTTCGAAGAGCGTATCACCTACAAGCTTTCCGGCGGCGAAAAGCGGCTCGTCTCGCTCGCAACGATACTGGCGATGAAGCCCGACGTGCTGCTTTTGGATGAGCCGACCGGCGCCCTCGACGAGGCCTCGAAGCAGCGCGTGGGCGAAGTCCTGCGCGGCCTGCCGCAGGCGATGATAATCGTCAGCCACGAACGGGGCTTTCTTGAGCCGCTCACGACGCGCATCTTAGGGATGTCCGGCGGCAAGCTCGTCGCGAACTCTCAATCACCCATCGCGGCCCGGTCCATTTCCAGGTAGATGGTCTTGTCGTCACGCGGCGGAAGGTATATCTTTTTCACGTCCCCGGAGAGGACCTGTTCGAGCGTGTCCTGCAAAAGGCGGTTCTCGAGTATCCTCGGGTTGGCCTCGTGCTCGCCGGCCAGCCGGCTGAAGCGCTCGGCCGCCCCTTTCACAAACTCGACGGCCTGTGTGCGGTAGGCCTTCGCGGAACCGATCATCTCCGCAACCGACCCGCCGACATCGGGACTGGTCAGTACTCGGCCGATGCGGGCGTCGGCCGTCTCGATTTCACCAGCGCCTCCCTTCTCGCGCGCCCGCTCGTAGGCATCGATCGCCTCGAGCAGCTTCTGAAAGCCCGCTCCGGCGACCATATTGAGCCTCATCGAACGGGACCGCTCAGCCTCTTCAATCTTGAGCGCCTTTTCGCTTTGGGCCTCGTTTACGGCCTGGAAATCGCGCAACACCGTAAGCGGCACCGTGTAGGCCCGCTGCGAAACCGCGGTTATGCTTATGCCTGTGTGCAGGCCGTCGAGCACTTCCTGGACATACTTTGCAACGAGGGCATTGTCGATCCTGCCACGGACGAAGTCGTCAACGCACGTACGGCCTACAACCCGCACAATGGCCTGCTCGGCGGCCGTGCGCACCAGCCGCCCAGCCTCGTCTGCAGAGCCGACATTGACTGCAAAAAGCCTCGCGGCCGGCACCTCTTGCGAGTCCCGCCGGCCGTGGATCACCTGGTAGGTCACCCGCCAGCGCCCGTGGACAAGGTTCTTGTCCGCCGTCAGCAGCGACCCGTCCCAGCCGGGTTGCAGCGTCCAGGCAATCCGGCGCTTCTCAAGCGGCTTGTCCTCGTCTTCCTGGGTTTCCCAGAACCAGAAAGCCGTGTCTACCGCAACATCCTGGAGCGTCGTCGGAATTACGACAACCTCGTCAACAGGCGACGGCAGTGCAAAGTACGGGCCTCCCGGTTCGATGACCTCGGCGCCCCTCTCGCCCAGTATCCTGCCGAAACGGGAGTGAATCACCACCTCGCCCTCGTTGACCCAGTAAACGCCGCTCAGGGCATAGGCCGCCAGAAGGGCAATCATAACGTATTTGAGAAACCGAAAACCCACCGCGAGCGATTCCGTAAGCGCCTTCACGCCGGGGTCGGCCTCCTGGTCCGGAAGGCCGGCCGGCTGTTGCGGCGCGTCCTGCCTGGCGTACTCGTTTTCCACTGTCTACCTCTGGGATTCAGGCAGGGCCGGTGCGGGCCTTGCGGGAGGATTTGCCGGACCGGCCTCTGGTTTGAGCATATCAAAGGGCACGACATCCGCATCGAGAAAGAACGTCGTGTTGGTCGCCAGGGTCGTCCGGAGCGCTTCGAGCTTGCGCAGGAACACGGCGAAATCCTCGTTTTGTGCGAAGACGCTGTAATACTCGGCGGCCGCAGCGTCACCCTCGGCGCGGATTTCCTGCGCCCTCCTGTCGGCAAAGGCCCTTATGCGCTGTTCGTCGCTCTGGGCCTTCGCACGGACGCTTCTGGCGATTGCCTCGCCTTCCGAGCGGGCCTTCTGGGCAAGGCGCTGGCGTGTCTGGCGCATCCGCTGGAAAACCGACCTCGTAATCTGCTCAGGCAGGAGTATCCGCGTTATGCCGACGGTGCTGACTTCGATGCCACAGGGGCGCCCTTCGAGATCCTTGTGCATTCGTTCGAGGATGGCCTGCTCGACCTCGGCGAGCTTGAGCTTCGACGGGTCGACGTTTGTCAGGTCGTCGAAATTGAAGTTGCCTATCTCGGCCCGGGCCGTTCGCAACCGGTCCCGCAGAAAGCGGCCGGCAATCTCGCTGTTTCGCAGGCACCGGTAAAACTCAAGAGGGTCACTGATCCGCCATGCCGCGTACGCCTTGACGATAACGGTCTGCTTGTCGAGAGTATCCTGCTGCTCGAAACGGTCGTCAAGCACCTGGATGCGGCGGTCGAACTTGCGAACCCTCTGGATGGGCCAGGGCCATTTCCAATAGAGACCCGCGCCGGTGCCGTCCACGTTTTTGCTTGAGCCCGCGGCGGCCCTGCCGAAGGTCGTGACGACGGCGCTCTGGTCGAAACGCACCTGGTACGTCACCATATACAGCAGCAGAACCGCCACTATCAGGAGCCCCAGGATCAATGTCGATTTCGTCTTCATCTCGCTTTCCCCTTGTAGCCGTCCGCTGCAAGCGCGGATGAGCGCCCCATCTGTCCGGAGGTATCCTTGAAATTGAACCTGAAAATCATCCTGTCGCGGTCGCCGACCAGGACATACTTGTGCCCGTCGGCGAGGCCGTTTTCCAGGATGCCCAGGTAGTAGCTCATCCGGAACGTCTCCGGCGCCGTTTCATAAAGCAGCAGCTCCTTTTCGAAACGTTGGGCCTTGCCGCGCTCGGAATTTTCCCTGGACCACCTGTAGCCGAGGGCGTCGGCGATGGTCCGGGCGACCTCGCCGCCCGCATCCGAAAGCAGTCCCTCGGCCTCGGCCCTTTTCGCCGAGATGTCCCCGGCGGGCGCTTTTGCCCCGGCAAGCCGCTCCAGGGCGCTTATGGCCTCCGCGATGCGGTCGGCCTGGCCTGCGGTGCCTGCCGCCTCGGTCTTCACCTTCATAGCAAACTGCCCGGCTGACTGGATAGCCGTTTCCCTTTCCTGCTCGGCGGCGACGGTTTCGTGAAAGGCGTCCGCTACCTGCTGCGGCGGATGCACGCCGGTCACCCCCACCTGTATCACCTCGACGCCGAGTCTGGCGCCGTCGGCTGCGCTCTGGATTTTCCCGCGCAGGGCCGTACCGGCCTTCATCCTGCCCATACCTATCAGGGTGTCCACGTCCCAGCGGTAGAGAGCACGCGAGGCCTCGGCTTCGGCAATCCGCCGGAAGCACCGCTCGGGGTCGCCGTTGTACTGTACGTAGTCGAGCAGGTTGCGGATTCTAAACTCCACGCAGATGTCGCCCCCGACAAGCGAGATCGACGGCCCTCGTCCGCGGCCGGCAGCACCGGCGGCACCCTGCCCGGCGGCGCCCTGCCCGGCGGCCGCCGCCTCCCTGGCCTGGGCGGCCATAAGGTCTGCAGGCGGCGCCACGATCATAAGCTCTTCGGCGCCCAGGCCGTGCACGTTCGTCCACAATATCGGGATGTTCGGCTTGTAAATCTCACCGCCGGGCTCGGTCGGGTGATGGGAACCCACGTGCACCCTGCGCACGAGACACACGTCAAAGACCGCCGCCCGGTCTATCGGCCACGGCGCCTTCAAGTGTATGCCTGCGCCGAGAGGCTCCCCAAAAATCCTCCCGAAGCGCGTCACGACCGCCTGCTCCTGGGGCTCGACGACAACGACCGAGGAGAGCGCCAGGAGCACCCCCGCCGAGAGCCCCGCCAGCGGCCACGCCGCACGTACCAGGGCCCGCATAAACCAGCTTCGCGAAAGATCCAAGCCGAACTGGTACTCGATTGCCTCCCTGACCACCTTGCCGGCGCCTTGCGGGGCGGCCAAAAGCCCCAGGAGCCGTGAGTCGAAGGCGGGCCTCGTCACTTCGCCCGGCCGGTGCGGCCGGTAAAACCCGAGTATGAGAACAAGGAGGATTTCCCCGCCCACGAGCACGCTTAGAGCCGGTATGACGATGGCAAGATACGTCAGGAAGGTGGAGAACCTGAAATATGCCAGCGCAAACCCAACCGCCACGGCGCCGATTACGACTGCGCCTGCCGTGATGTATCCGGCGCCGGCGCCCAGGAGCCGCCACTGGCCCACCCTGGACATACCAGTAAAATAGCGTCCGAGGACAAACGCAAGGAATGAAAGACCGGCCGTAAGCGTCAGGCCAAGCAGAATATCGCCTTTGGGCCCGCCGGCGGTGCTTCTCGCTGCGATGCCCCGCTGCAGCAGGGCGCTGCCCTGCCACACAAGGTAGAAAACGGTCACGATGCCGGTCACAACGTCCCCGAAACGGTACATCCCGTCAAGGACTCTGCGTACGAAAGGCACGCTCGATCCCCAGCCCTGTGCGGCGCCGGTCGCATTTTCCTCCTCGGCGGTCTCACTTTCTTTCGGAGGCCTTTCCCGTCCGGCCGTCAGCGCCTTGGACCGACCAATCCGCGCGCGCCTATTTGAAAGAAACAGCCACAGCCAAGTCGGCACGCCGCCGGCCACAAAGAGCGCCGCCGCAATCGCTGCGGGGCACGCCCACCAGCGGCCGATTGCCGTCATCGACACCCACAGGAAAACCTGCACACCGAGGCCCACTAAGGAGGCCACCTCGGCCCGCCTGTATGCCCGCATCTCGCGACTCACAATCCACACCTCATACGTTCACCGCCACCGCTTCGGGCGGCCTGCATCCGGCCGCTTGCGTCCACAGCCTTTTTGCACATCACGGACGCCACGTCCAATTATCCTGCCTGTGTTAACCCGACGAGCTTCGCGCTCTTCGGGGGCGCGGCCGGCTGTGGGGCCGCATTTTCAATATCCTCGCCCTCGCGTACGAGCCGCGCCGAGTTGAAGATGACCGCAAAGGCGCTGGCCGTATGCAAAATCACGGCCACGACCGGGTGCACGAACCCGGTAGCCGAAAGACCCAGCAGTACCACGATGTAGCCGACGGCAAACATAAGGTTCTGCCGAATAATGCTCGTCGTCCGCCGGGAAAGATGGACAAGGAACGGTATCCTGTTTAGTTCATTGTTCATAAGCGCAATGGATGCCGAATGTATCGCGACGTCGCTGCCTGCGGCCCCCATCGCAATCGAGATGTGCCCCGCAGCCAGCGCCGGCGCGTCGTTTACGCCGTCGCCGATAACGGCTACCGTGTGGCCCTCGGCCTTGAGGGCCGCAACGGCCTCCAATTTCTCGGCAGGCAGCACTTCGGCCAGGACGTCCGTACAGTGCATCTGCGACGCCACGCGCTTGGCCACCGACCATCGATCGCCGGTTACCATTACGACCCTCGCCACGCCGGCGGCGGCAAGGTCATCCACGGCCGCGGCGGCATCCGCGCGCGTACTGTCCTCAAGCCCGAGCCAACCCACGGGCGCGGAGTCGCTGGTTACGTACAGGACACTCAAGCCCTCAGCCCCTGAAACGTCCACGCCCGAAACGTCCACGCCCATCTCGGCCAGCCACGGCGCGCGGCCGACGAGGATTTCCCGTCCGTCAACGACGGCCCTCACGCCGCGTCCGGGCGCCTCCTCGAACTCATCAGCCGCTGCCGCCGGGGGGATGTCGCGATTCCCAGCGGCCTCCACGACCGCCCTGGCCACGGGGTGTCTTGAGTTCTGCTCCGCCGCCGCCGCCTGGGTGAGAAGCTCCGCCTCGTCGGTTCCCTCAACGGGCCTCAGGCACGTCACAGTAAGTTTGCCGGTCGTGAGCGTTCCGGTTTTGTCGAAAATAACGGCAGTGATGTTACGCGCAACCTCCAGGTCGACGACGTTCTTGATGAGCACCCCCAGGCGCGCCGCAGCGCTCAGCGCCGCCACCACCGCGGTCGATCCGGAGAGCAAAATCGCACAGGGGCACGCAATCACGACCATCGAAATGGAGCGGGCGACGTCGCGGGTGAAAAACAGGACGATTCCGGCCAGCATCAGTATCGTAGGCGCGTACCACCCTGCGTACCGATCGATCATACGCATTACGGGCGGCCGGGTCTTTTCGGCCTGGAGTATAAGTTCCTTGACCCTGCCGAGCGTGGTGTCGGCGCCGGCTTTGGTAATCTCGATGTCGAGAACGCCGGTGAGATTTATCGTACCGCCGAAGACATCGACTCCCGGGCTCTTTTCGGCAGGCATCGACTCGCCGGTGATGCTGGCCTGGTTGACGGTGCTCGACCCGGCGATGACGCGGCCGTCGCCGGGGATATTGTCACCGGGCCTGACACGGACGACGTCGCCGGCCTGGAGGTTCTTCGCATCCACCTCCACCTCGCCTTCCTTGGTGACCTTCCAGGCGCGCGTGGGCGTCAGGCGGATAAGGGACTCGATGCTCTTTCGCGCGCCGAGGGCCGAGCGGTACTCAATGAGGATCGACACGACCATAAAGAAGGAAATCGCGCCGGCGGCGAGGTACCTGCCGGTTGCAAAGGCCGCTAAGAACCCGAGTGCAGCGAGCTCATTCATCTCGGTGCGCCCGCGCCAGAGATCGCGCACTGCTTGCAGAACAAGCGGCGTCCCCAGAAGCGCCGCCGCCACCATCGCCACGACATCCCCGTAGAAAGGCTTTGCGAAAATGAGCGATGCGGCCATCGACGTGATAAGCAGAAATCCGCCCGTCAGCATAACGGTGATCTGTGTACCGGCGCGCCCCCGTTCGGAGCTGACCATCTCCTTGACGAAATCGTGTGCCATACGCCTGGTCTCTCGGCGAGAGCCTGCCTGGAACCCTTGGAAAAATGCCGCGACGCCGGTCAACGCCGGCCCGAGTCGCTTGCATATACATATTACCTACTGCATATACATATTACGCGCCGACAAGCGCAAACAAATGAGATTTTTCCGGCAACCGCAAACCGACAGGCAAAATCTGACCCGCCGCGCCCCTACAGCGCCTTCGCCCGGCCGCGGCGATGAAAGAAGTGAGCGATGAAAATGAAAACGATGCTGAACAGGGCCAGCGCGGCGAAATCAACCCACACACCGAAATAGGGCTTTGCCCCGAACGCCGTACGGACAAGGTCCGAGCAGTAGGACAGCGGCGAGATGACTACAAACGGCCGGCTCCAGTGCGGCATCTCGGCAAGCGGCAGCAACACCCCGCTTATGAAAACCATCGGCAAGCGTACGAGATTTGAAAGCATCATAATCTGCGACGGGTTCCTCGTAGGCGGCGCAGAAAGGAGAACGCCGAGTCCTCCGAAACAGGACCCCGAAAGCAGCAGCGCCCCCGCCAGCAGCCCCGGCCGCGCCACGTGTACGTCGGAGAAAACCAAGCCCAGCATTAAGGCCACGCCCGCCAGGGCCAGCCCGAAAACCGCACCCGCAACGGTATCTCCCAGGACAATCGCAGTCTGGGAAACGGGGCTGGAGATGAGGCGCTCGTAGGTCTTGGACCTGCGTTCCCAGGGGGTCACCATCGGCGAGACCGCTGAGGCCGCAAAGCACAACGTTATCGCGATTATCGCAGGGACGGCCTGCACCGCATCAAGACCCCGTGCCATTACGAAGGCGGCGAAAAAAAACGCCGGCAGCAACATACCGTAAATGAGAACCGGCGGCTGAAAATAGTAGAGAACGGCATCTTTTTTGGCTATTACGTAGACGCCGTGGAACTGCCGGCGCCACGCGCGCACCGCCGGGCGGGGATTATCCATCGGGTTTTCCTCCGTCTCGCGCCGCGCCGCCGGTAAGGTGAAGAAAGACGTCCTCAAGCGACGGCTCGCACGTGGCAAGCGTCACGATGCCGGCACCCGTCTCGCGTGCGAGGCATGCCACCTCCTGGGCCACACGGCCGGGCTTGCGGGTGTAGATGCGAAGGCCGCGCGTGAGCGGTTTTACCTTCTCAACGCCGACGATGCCGGCGATTGCTTCCGGGTCGAGGCCGCCGGATGCGAAGGTCACCTCGACCGAGCGGGAGGCCTCCACCGATGCGCGCAATACCTCCGGCGTATCGACCGCCGCCAGGTGCCCCTTGTCAATAATGGCCACTCTCGACGAGATTTCATCGGCCTCGGCTATGTTGTGTGTCGTCAGAAAGACCGTGGCTCCCCTCTCGCGGCTGTCGTGGATGATCACCTCGCGGATGAGCCGCGCGCTGGCCACGTCCAGGCCGCTTGTCGGCTCGTCCAGGAAGAGTATTTCCGGGTCGGAAACCATCGCCATAGACAGCATCAGCCGCTGGCGCAGGCCCTTGGAGAGCATTCGGCCTTTGTGTCGTCGGCGGTCGGCCAGGCCGAAAAGTTCCAGCAGTTCTTCGGCGCGCCGGCGGCGGCGGCGGCGTGCGATACCGTGAAGCTCGGCCATAAGCATAATGTTTTGCCAGATGCTCATATCGACGTAGACGTTGCCTTCCTCGGGGACGATGCCGAGACGTTCGCGGCTGGCAATCGCCTCCTTGACCACATCGTGGCCGTCGACGAGAGCGGTGCCGCCGGTAGGAGCGATTACGCCGGTGAGCATCCTGACGGTCGTGGTCTTCCCGGCGCCGTTGGGACCGAGGAAGCCGAAAATCTCGCCTCGGTAGACCTCGAAGCTCACGTTGTCCACTGCCACGAGCTTGTCGTAGCGCCGAACAAGGCTTCGCGCCTCGATTACGGTCTCTTCGTTCACTTGCCCCTCTTTTCGAACAGAAGCCAGTTGCCGGGAGGAGTCTCGTCGATGAGGGCCTCCTCGATGCCTGCGGCGCGCGCCGCGGCTCTAAGCGATTCGAGGCTTCGCGGCTCGTCCCAGGCCCGCAGAGCCTCTTCGCCCTCGGCCGCCAGATGCCCACGCTGACGGGCCATAAACTCCTCATACGCCCACGCCGGGTACGAAGTGCCGAAACCACCGCCGATCAAGGCCCGCGCCCCCGGCCGCAGTATACGGTAGACCTCACGAAGCCCCTCGGCCGGGTCGCCCCAGTAGAATATCGACCCCCGGCTGGCCACGAGATCCACGCACGAATCCGGCAGCGGGATTTTCTCGGCGCGGCCGACAATCGGAATCACCCTCTGCCCAAGACCGAGATTCCCGGCCTTTTCCACCGCCCTTTCCAAATCCCCTGAATCCGGCTCGATGAGGATACAGGCACTCCGGGAAGCCCCCGCCAGGGCCAGCCCCAGGCCGCCCGGCCCACTGCCGATGTCCACCCATAGCCCCGGCTTCGGGCGGCAATATCTTATGACGTCCTCGGCCACCGGGCCGAACCAGTCCGGAAGTTCCCGCCGGCTTTGCCCGGGGGCGTCGGCGCTGTTGTCGTCCGCGCTTGCGGAGCACATACGCTTTGCCTCCTGAGGGCATCCCATATACTTCAGTATGCGCTAATATACTAATATCTTGCCGTCGGCTGTCAACCTATGCCTTGGCTTGTGCGAGCAGCTAAGATTCCTTTTCCAGATCGTAGATTGCCTTCAGGATTGTGTCGCGGTAGGGGAACCACCAGCCGTATTGCTTTTGCTTCGGGATACTGAAGGAGAAGAACCGAAAGGTTATATCGAGCGATTTCTCGAACTTCGCCTTGCTTGGTCCGTCGTCACAGTTGTAATCCGAACGGTCGTAGATGCCCTGCTGGTGCGGCGGCATCAGATATGCCGCGAGAACTCCGCGCGGACGGGCGAAAAAGAGGGCCGCCGGGGCCTTTGCAGGCATATTGTCCACGTGCAGAAGGACGCCGCGGCCGACGGTGTCGAAGTCGTACGCGGCAACGGCGCCGGCGCAGCGCACGCCTTCCTCGGCTTCAAGCGGTGAGTTGTGCCAGTTCATCCACTTCCTGACGACGTAATGGTTCGGCCTGTCCTGGAGCAACATATTGAGCGGGCACACCTCGCGCTCTATCGTGTTTCCGGGCCAGGGGTAACCGGGCAGGCCGGGCAGTTTCGTGACCTCGCCTTTCTCGATGTTTCTCTCGGAGAGCGTCTCGCCGCCGAAGACGTAGCGCATCTGGGCCCAGGCAGGGAAAACCGCCGTGAAACGGATTCCGGCGGCCTTTATAAAATCGCCTTTCTCCATCGGGGCGGATACTCGGAAGTTCACAAACAGGTCTTTTGAACCCTTCCTGGCGGTGAGGGTCACCTGGTACTCGGCCGAGAAGCCGATCTTGCCGGACGAGGATACCGATATCTCGCGGTCGGTGCGATTGACGACGGTTTCACCGGGGGCAACCGTTGCGAGGCAGGATTCCCACGTTTCGAAAAACGGCCCGCAAGCGGCGTCGCTGTCGAGGTAGACCTCACTGTCGGCGAACAGGCCGTCGCCGTTTACGTCATACCACACCTTTGACGGGGTCCCGGGACGTTCCCTGTCGACGGCGAACCTCACGGGGCCGTTGGTGACCGTGATAATACTGCCGTCTTCCTCCGCCGCGAACGCCGCCGCGCCCTCCCCGGCGGCCGCCGCCGCCGACGAAAGCGCAAACAGGACTACCAGCGTCACCAATACCGTACGCATTCGGTTTCCTCCAGGTCTGTCGTTGTCAACGGCTCGGACCGGGCCGCCTTGCCTGCTGCTGGGTCCCGGCCGCCTTATCGAGAAGCGGCAGGAAGTAGGGGAACGGCTTCATGTTCCAGCACCACACAAGGCCGTCCCACTCGTGCATATCGTAGCCTCCCGCCTTGTGCATAAGTTCGAGTATGTTTCCCATCGTCAAGTGCTGCGGGACGTCGGCGGGAGTTATCCGGCCGGCCCCTCGGAAGCGCTCGACCACCTCGTTCCCCAGGCGCAGGAAGACGGGGTCGCCGGTAAACTTGTACGCTAAGGCAAAGGACCTCAAACCCGCAGGGTTCGTCCCTCGGGGAAACACCCAGGAACCCCTTCCGCTGCCTTCCTTTATGGCCGCCAGGCCCCTGGCGGTCTGCCTCTCGTAGGCGGTCAGTATGGGTTTTACGCGCGCGTCACCTTCCGCAGCCCAGCGATATGCAAGGAAATTGGTCAGGAGGTTGTCGATGACGAGACCTCCGGGGCACGGGCCCCAGTCCTGCTTGGCCGCGAGTTTCACGAAAAAATCGTCAATCATCTTCTTGTACGCGGCCCTTGCGGGACCGTCGGGGGTGAAGTCATAGAGTATTGCCGCCTGCCAGGACCGGGCGGAGTTGCCGCGCAGGAAATCGCCGTTCATATTGTCGGAGAGGCCCGCATTCACACAGAAGCGGCCCGCAAGCTGGGCGGTGTCGTAGGCCTGCCGGTACCCGGTCAAAGCGTAGTTCAGCAGATAACCCAGGACAAACGTGTGGTCATTGGGGACGTAGCCGTCGCCCCAGTGGTTGACGCAGTGGCGGCTGCCTCCGCCGACGCGCGGCATATCCGCTTGACGCTGGAAGTGCACCGTGTCCACGTCGGTAACGTGCCGGGTCATCGCGTCGCCGAAGTCGAAGAAATCGCGTCGCCCGGTACGCAGGTAATAAAACATCCAGATGCCCGCAGTGTCCGTCTCGTTGTTTTCCCAGGCCCTGCGGCCGAAATCGAAGTACCACCCTCCCAGACCCACGCGGTGAAAGCACTGCTGGTCGCCGTAGTCCCACTTGCCGTACCAGTGGCACTGCGCCTGGCTCTTGAGGAGGAACTCGAAACTGAGCATAACCGGCAGCTCGGTGCGCCAGTTTTTGCGATCCCAGGGCAGGTAATCGCCGAGGACGCCGCTTTGCGCGTACCACTCGGGCGTGACGAACGCGATGCTTGGCCGTGCGAAGGCTGTAGCCACTCCCGCCGAGGCGGCCTCGTCGGCGCCGCCCCTGTGAAAGTAGAAGACCGTCTCCTGCGTACGGGCGATGCCCTCGGCTCCGCAGCCGCGGACGCTTGACGTGCCGTGACCCTTGTAGTCGCTGTAGAGGCGCATATCCATCAGTCCCGCCGCTTCCGGCCAGATAAGGGCCGCAATTTCCCGGCGCCGGCCGTCAACGCGAACGGCATTGGGGTGAAGCTGCCAGAAGTCCTTCATCGCGACGGTAACGCCGCGCGTGCCGTCGGAAAGGTCCGCCCAGCCCCAGGCCCGGCAGCCCTCTGCCAGGCGCTCGGCAAGCGAGCCGTCACCGGAATCACGCCGCACCACGAAGTTTTCGGAAGCCTCCTGCAGGAGCGTCACCACCGCATCGGCGGGCCCGGAGATGACTTCCTGGTTTTCCCTGAGCTCGACCTCGCTCGACTCCACCGCGTGCTTCGCGACGGCCTCGGCGCCCATTGTGTACGTGGGTGTGCCGGAGAGCGAAAGCGCCAGCCTGAGACCCATCGATTTCACGAAGTAGCGCTCGGGACGCGCCTCGGTATTTATGAATGTGTGCTCCACTCTTACGAAGGATTTGCCTGCGTATGCGTGGATGCGCGTGATGTACGGCGAGATGACGGGGCCGTTGCCGTTGAGCAAACCGTCAACGCGGATGACGGCGTGCAGCGGCCCGGCCTTCTCGACTGTGACCCTGTGCGGTTTCCCGCCGGTAAAAAGCCTCGCATATTCGTCCATCCATTTCCTATCCTCGGCAAGCCTTGCGGCAGGGTCCGGCCGCGCGCCTCCGGCGGCGGCGGCCGCGCGCGCGATATCGAAGTCCAGCCCCTCCAGCCGCCCGTAACGTTCGCTGGAGAGGAAACCTCCCCGTGCCGGAACCCAAACGCTGTCCTGCTGCGGCGCATTCTCCCTGGCCGAGCGTCTCCTGACGAAGTTGACGCGCCAGGTCTTTGAGGGCGTCTCTCCCTGCCAGTCAAGCGCCGCAAAAGGTATCTTCATCTCGGCATACCATACATCCTTGCCCACCATCGTCTTGACTTCAACGCCTGCGTCGCGCGTGTTTATCCACAAGTTGCGATCGGCGCCGGTGCCGTCTCGCTTCTGAGTGTAGAGATGGCCGCCGGCGTCGACGACGAACGTGTATTTTCGCTTCCCGGCAGGCGAGAGGTGTACCTCGATGCAGTCCTGCCTGAAAAGGCCGGTATTCCCGGGGATGTTCCACTGCTGCTTGCCCACAACAGCGGCAGCATCGCTGTCTTTGCATTCGAAGGCGAAGTACAGCGCCTTCTCGTCGTGGCAAACACGAATCGCAGTCAGGTTGGCCGTAACCGCCTTGCCCTCGGCTGATACCAGGGCGTCAACAGCGCCTGCCTTAGCCCACTCCTCAACACGTACTTTGCCGTCGATGACCGGCGCTTTGGAGATATTGACGGATTTCACCGAAGGGGCGTCAGCGTCAAGCGGCATATCAACGAATGACTGTCCCCTGTCGCACAGGAGTACGCCTTCAGCGGGCGCATAATCGGCAAACGGGCCGCACCTCGCGTTTTCGGCAAGGATTTTTTCGTTGTCAGCGAAACTACCGTCGCCGTCGGAATCCAGCCACACCTGGTCGAACAGGTTGTCAGCCAACGCGGAAACCGTAAAGCGAAGCGGGCCTGTAATCACCTCCACGCCGCCGTCGGAGTGCTGCTTGAGGGAAACCTTCTCGGACCCGGCCGCCTTGCTCTTTACACCGTGGCCATAGTCGAGCCGGTAGCGGACGCCTTTGCCCTTCGGGACGTCGGCGAAGAAGTCGAGGAGAACCCACTTGACGCTGCCGTCCGGCCAGGTTGATGTCACCTGCGCCTGGAGGGGGATTTCGGCCTCCTTGTCGGTGAGAACGCGCATATCCGCCGGGGACGCGAGCGCTCCCTTAGGGAAGGGGACACCGGCGGTAATCGGGACACCCGTCCTCTCTACGTTGGCGGGCTCGTCGATGTTGAGCGGCAGGCTTGCCGCAGTCGCCGGCAGTGCCGCCGCAAAGAAAGCCGCCAGGACGACACTCAAGACACTACCACACCTCCAGCAAGACATCTATGCCGTCTCCTTCATCCAGGATTCCCCACCGTGTGCCACAGAATGCCCCGGCGCCAATTGTATGCACCGCCTGCCGACGCGGCACGCAAAAATGCGGATTGAATCTTTTTTGAAGGAACTTCCGGCACCTTGCGACTATCAGTGAGTCTAAATAACTCGATACGCCAAGGGGCAGACGCCGGCCGCGCATTACGGCACCCGGGCAACCGGCGCCGAGCGCTTGCATTGGCCGGCGGGCACAGGCATTATCCTTGTCTTGTGGCTGACACGCGGCCAAACGGGCTCGTAAGCATCCATCACGGATTCGGGAGGTGTTGATGAAGACATTCGGCCTTGGAATGTTAGCAATCATCGTCTTGTGCGGCCTGACGACAGTCGGCACGGAGGCGCTCGGTGCGGACGGGGCCGACTGGCCCTGTTTCCGAGGGCCCGACCACAACGGTATATCAACGGACTCCAACTGGAACCCAGCCGCGCTTGCAGGCGGGCCTAAGGTCCTCTGGACAACCAACGCGGGCGTGGGATATTCATCTGTGGCCGTCGTTGGAAACCGCCTCTACACGATGGGCAACGAAAACAACCAGGACTTTGTCGGCTGCATCAACATCGACAACGGCAAGGTCATATGGAACCACAAGTACCCCTGCAACAAGGGCTCATACCCCGGTTCCAGGGTCACACCAACGGTGGACGGGGGGCGCGTTTACTCCTTGAGCCGCCAGGGGCACTTGTTCTGTCTTGACGCGGCGAAAGGTTCGGTAATCTGGAAGAAAAACATCGCCACGGAGATGAAGGCCGGCGTTCCGGGATGGGGGTTTTCCGGGTCGCCTCGCGTTGACGGCGACACCCTGATAATAAACGCCGGCATCCGGGGGATCGCCCTCGACAAGAACACCGGCAAGGTGCTCTGGTCGACCGCTCCGGGCAAAGGCGGCTATGCCACGCCCGTCATATTTGAGGTGGGCGGGACACGCTGCGCCGCCATTTTCGGCCAGAAGGCCCTCTATGCGGTAAACGTCGAGAATGGTGACGAGCTATGGTCATACAAATGGGAAACCAGCTACGACGTGAACGCCTCCGACCCGATTGTCTCCGGCAACCGCGTTTTCATATCCAGCGGGTACGATAAGGGCTGCGCGCTTCTCGACTTCGGCTCCGGCCAGGCGAAACTCGTCTGGCAAAACAAGAATATGCGAAACCACTTCTCAAGCTGCGTGGCCATCGGTGGACACATCTACGGAATCGACGGCAACGCCGGCAAAGGCACCCTGACCTGCCTGGAAGGCAATACCGGCAAAAAGAGGTGGAGCCAGAAGACCGGCTTCGGCTCCCTTATGGCAGCGGTCGACAAACTCATAATCCTCAACGAGCGGGGCGATCTCATCATCGCCGAGGCCAGCCCCGCCTCCTACAAGGAAATTTCAAGGTGCAAGGCCCTGACTCCCAAGTCAAGCGCCAGGTGCTGGACGGCCCCGGTCCTCTGCAACGGCCGGATTTACTGCCGCAGCAACCAGGGCCAGCTCGTTTGCATCGACGTGAGAAAATAATGCATACGACTGACCAAACGAACAGCCCCGCAAACGGCGACACGCAAAAGATTCTATTCTGCAACTGCTCGTATAGTGACGTCGTCGGGGCCTCGACGAAACGCGAGGTCCTTGCAGCGCTTGTCAATTCGGGAGCGGATTTCGAAGCCGTGCCGGACCTCTGCGGGATGGCCGCGCGGCGCGCCCCCACGCTCTTGCGGGGCTGGCGGCAGCCGAACGTTTGACGGTCGTGGCGTGTCATCCACGCGCCGTGAGGTGGCTCTTTCGCATCGCCGGCGCGCCCTTTGACAACCGGCGCATCGAAATCCTCAATATGCGTACGCAAAGCGCCCGGGAGATTGTCAAACGCCTCCCCATTGCCCCTCGCGCCACCGGCGCCGTCCCAAAAAGCCCCTCGCTGGAAAAGGACGACCCCTGGGTGCCGTGGTTCCCGGTCATCGACTACGACCGCTGCATCAACTGCAAGCAATGTATGAACTTCTGCCTCTTCGGCACGTTCAGCCTTTCCGAAGACGGCACAGTCGTCGTCAGCAGCCCCTCAAGCTGCAAGACCAACTGCCCTGCATGCGGGCGCATCTGCCCCCAGGTGGCCATCATGTTCCCCAAGTATCCCGA
>JAGHCE010000213.1 GCA_021160625.1 Planctomycetota bacterium
ACGGGGTCCACCGAGAGGTGCGGCGACGCCCCGTGTGCGCCCTTGCCGGTTATGGTCACAAAGAGGCTGTCGACGTTGGCCATCTGGGCGCCGGCCTCAGCCACGATCCTGCCCGAGGGGACCTGCGAGGCCACGTGAAGCCCGTAGACCTCGTCCACGCCGTCCATCACGCCTTCACGCACCATCAAGCGCGCACCGCCGGGGACCTTTTCCTCGGCCAGCTGGAAGATAAAGCGCACGTTGCCGGCCAGGTGCGAGCGGTTCTGCGAGAGAATCCTCGCCACACCGAGCAGTATTGCAGCGTGACAGTCGTGGCCGCAGGCGTGCATCTTATCGTTTTTGGAGGCGTATTTCAGGCGCGTCTTTTCCTTGAGAGGCAGCGCGTCGATGTCGGCTCTCAGGGCCACTGTCCGTTTCGCACCGGTGGTGTCGAGGTAACCGGCAATGCCGGTCTTAGCCATACGGACAGTCCTGATCCCAAGTTTGCGAAGCCGTTTCTCTATGATCCCTGAGGTTCGCACCTCCTCGAACGCGACTTCCGGATGGGCGTGGAAGTCACGCCTTGTGGTGATAATTTCCTTCTCAACACCCTTGGCAAGTTTCACGAAGTCCATTCATCACTCCCTTACCCTGCGGCCCATGGCATACAACAAGTGCTCTATATAAGGCGGCTACCGCCGCCGGTTCCACCGCGTGCCGGCGGCATATTTCCCGGCCGCAAGCTTGGCCGCCTCAGCCTCTTCGCCGGCCGCCAGGCACGCGCGCTCGAACCGAAGGCCGAAGGCCTCTTCGAAGGCCTCGGCGAAAACCTCGACAAGCCTCCCGTCGTCGGGAAGAGCGTCCACAAGCTCCCCCAGCGACAGCGCCTCCGGCGCGAACCGGTTGGGCGAAAGTGGCAGGGACCCATGCTGCAGAAAAAACCCACCCTTGCGCCGTTGAGCGCTGCCGAGAATCTTCCTTTCCCCGACGACAACATCGTACCTCTGCGGCCTCGAAAAGCAAATCAGCGGCGACGCCCCGGACGGGCCGTCACTCAAGCACGCTTCCACGCCCAGCAAACCCAGCCCGACCGCGATAGACGAGTGCACCCTCTCAAAAACCTCGCCCGCCCGCCGCCCGAACGGCCCGGCCCCGTACGGCGCGACAAGACCGTAGGCAATCTCGTCGGCATGGTAAATAGCCCCTCCCCCCGACAGCCGCCGCACGACGGGGATCCCGTCCCGCTCGAAGCGCTCGAAGTCGCCGTATTTCTGAAAGTAGCCGATGGAAAACGCCCACGGCCGCCACCTGTAGAACCTCAGCGTCACCTCGGCGCCGGCCGCCTGGTTGAGGATGGCTTCGTCACGCGCCATATTGGCCGCGGGGGGCAGTGCGGCATCTGTGATGAGCCGGCAGTATGTTGGTTGCGGGCGCTTACACATCATCCCGGCGGGGTCCGAGGCCGCCGGGCAGCCGGGGCCGGCCGATGGAAAAGGTAACCGCTTTTCGTAAGGGCAATCGAGCTTCCATAAGGACGACCGAGGTCGGGGAGGCCGCACGCAGGGCGGCGGGCGTGATCCTCCAGGAAACCATCAATACCCCTCTTCGTCCTCTTCCTGGTCGTCCTCGTCCTTGCTTTCTTCCTCTTCTTGTTCGATGAACTGCTGGTACTGGTCGTGGCTCATAAGGTCGTCGATCTGGTCAATGTCGGCGGTCTTGATCCTGACGAGCCACCCGTCGCCGAACGGATCGGCAGCCAGGATTTCGGGGTCGTCGCCGACCGCCTCGTTTATCTCCACAATCTCGCCGTCACAAGGGGCGTTTATCTCGGCGACGGTCTTGACGCTCTCGATTTCACCGAATGAATCGCCCTGCACGGCGGTGTCGCCGACCGACGGCAGGTCGACATAGGTAATCTCGTGGAGCTCCTCGACGGCGTAGTCACTGATCCCGACAGTGATGACGTCGCCGTGGGCGTAGGCCCACTCGTGGGTATCCGCGAACCTAAGGGCCTTCGGATCCATCGTACAATCCTCCTGAAAAGTTTCTCTTTCGCCGCTTTTTGTCCACACCGGCAGGCTCGCTCGAGACAAGCCACGCGCAACAACCGGCCAGTACGCTTACAATTACAGAATACGGGCTCGCAGGTCAAGCCCTTTGCGCAAAAAAACTGGTAAAATCTCAAGACCCCCGCATTTGCCTCCCCCCGGTGGCGGCACCCGTCGCCGATAGGGTATGCACGCCGCGTTTGTCTGTCAAGTATGTCACAAATTTATAACTGTCCCAAAGAATGTAGGGATGTTTTGGTAACGCCCGCGAGCCCCATAGCAAGAAGGAGGCGAAGCCCTCCACTGGCGGACAAGCCACCAGTGCCACGGTGCATTTGTAGGGGCGAGGCATTGCCTCGCCCGGCCCAGCCGGACAAGGCCGAGCGGAATCGCGGCGGGCACGTTTACTCACCGGCCGACGTCGAGTGCGTCTGTTCCCGCCAGGTACGCCTCGAGGCAGTGCGGCATCCCTTCAAGGTTATACCCGCCCTCCAGGACGCTCACGATCCTGCCGCCGCAGGTATCGTTCGCAAGGGCCCCTATCAACGCGCCGAGTGCGTGAAAATCGTCCGTCTCGAAGCCAAGGCCGCCGAGCGGGTCATACCTGTAGATGTCAAAGCCTGCCGAGACGAGTATTATCTCCGGATGATAGGGGCGCACTTTTTTGTCGAGCACCTCTTGCCACCCGGCGAGGTACTCCTGCGGCGGGGTGCCGGCGGCAATCGGCATATTGATATTGGCGCCCCTGGCGGCGGCGGTGCCGGTCTCGTCGGCGCGGCCTGTGCCGGGGTAGAAGGGGTGCCGGTGAAACGACACGTACAGGACACGCGGCTCGTTGTAGAAGGCTTCCTGGGTCCCGTTGCCGTGGTGAATATCGAAATCGAGAACGGCGATTTTCCCGGCGCGTGCCCGGTCGACAAGGCGGGCGGCGGCGACGGCGATATTATTGAACAGGCAAAAGCCCATCGCGGCATCGCGCGTGGCGTGGTGGCCCGGCGGGCGCACGAGGGCCAGCGCCTGCCGGAACCGGCCGTCCAGCACCGCCTCGGCCGCCCCTATGGCGGCTCCCGCGGCAAGAAGCGCGGCCTTCCAGGACCCCTTGGAGACGACCGTGTCTGGGTCGGCCTGACCGCCTCCGGAGGCGGCCAGCGAACGCACGTACTCGATGAGACGGGCCGAGTGAACCCTCAGGAGGTCCTCAAGGGCCGCCGGCGAGGGTGTTACCTCCTCGATTTGACCGACGAGCCCGCTTGAAGCGAGGCAATCGATGAGGACGCTTAGCCTTGCGGCGCACTCGATGTGCCGGCCGGTGTCATGCTCCAGGAACGCGGTATGAAAAAAGAGGGCGGTGTCTTTCGCCAAGGCGGATTTCCTTTCGAAACGACGGATACCTTGGCCCCCGCACACCACAGGTGTTCGCGCCTTTTACTCAAGCAGCCGCAACACACTCTTGCCGTCGCCGAGCGTCGCCTGGCCAAGCCCCGACTGCTGCAGCTCGTCCCTCACGTGAGAGAGAAGGGCCGTGGCCTCGTCGAGGCTTTCACCGCCGGACCCGGTGGCAAGGGCGTTTGCCAGCGTCACTGCAAGCGCACCGACCTCCGGCAGGACTTTCTCGTTGTAAAAGGCCTCGACGGAGCCCTTGATGCGCTGCAGCTGAGAGAGCCCCGCTTCAAGCGCCATTGCCGCGCCGTCGGCCCACTGCGCGAGGCTGTTGGGTCCTCCCGACGACACGGAGGCGACGCTCTGGGAGTATTCGACTGTGCCGCTGTGGACGGCGGCAAACACCGCGTCGCCGCGCCAGCCGCCGCCGATGTGCCCCGACGAAAGCGAAGGCAGTTCCAGGTGCTGGTCTCCCATCTCGATTGACACGCTGCCCGAGAAGAGCATCTCCCCGCCGAAGGCAGCGCTCCGAGCGTGGCAGTCCACACAATTGAGCGCAAGGTCCACCTGCGTCTGCAACCCGTCAATGACCGCGGCGGGAAGCGTCCTGGCGGCCCTGGCTTCCCGTGCGGCTTCGAGCGCAAACAGGAGCGTTTCCTCCATCAACGCAAGTCTCGACATAGCTTCCGAGGCCGCACAGGCTGCGCGCTGCACCTTCTGTGCCCGCATACCTATCTCCAGAACGCGGGCGCGAAGCGGGCTTGCCTCCTGTCCTTCGTCCTCAGGGGGTTGCGCGGCCTCGGCGGCCTCGCGCAGGTGGCCCAGAAGGTCCAGTTCGGGTCGCAATGCTCCAGGCGTGGGTGTGACACGGGGGGACACCGGCTTTCCCTGCAAATCCGCCATATCCGCCTCCTCGCGTGCCCGGCCAGGGGTAATGTGAAAACCCCGGGCGCCGCTCTTAATATCATAAGTTATGGGAGCGGTCGTTTCAAAGATTTTTTTCCTTTCGCAGGACAGCAGCGGCGGCCCTGGGGGCCTTTTCGCAGTTGACAGCGCGCCGTCCGGTTGGTATTCTGCCCCTTTCGTGCAGAAATTTCCGCTAAGGACAAACAATGACGCAAGCCCGGGTAGTCGTGGTTATGCCGGCGTACAACGCCGCCAAAACGCTTGAAAAGACCTTCCACGACATCCCCGAGGGAAGCGCCGACGAGGTCCTTCTCGTGGACGACGCCTCGGCCGACGAGACCGCCGAAGTCGCCCGCGGCCTGGGAATCCACGTCCTCCAGCACCCGGCCAACAGGGGCTACGGCGGAAACCAGAAAACCTGCTACACCGAGGCCTTAAGCCTCGGCGCCGACATCATAGTTATGCTCCACCCGGACTACCAGTACGACCCCAAGCGGATCCCGGACATTGTCCGGCCGATCAAGGAGGGCGCAGCCGACCTTGTCCTGGGCTCGCGCCTGGCCGACGGCAAGGCCCTCGCGGGAGGGATGCCGCTCTACAAGTTCATCTCGAACCGCTTTCTCACCATCGTGGAAAACCTTGTGCTCGGCCAGCACCTCACCGAGATGCACACCGGCTATCGCGCTTACTCCCGGAGGCTCCTCGAGACAATCCCCTTTATGACCAACAGCGAGGGGTTCGTTTTCGACACCCAGGTCATCGTGCAGACGGCGGCGTTCGGATTCAAGATTGCCGAGATACCGGTGCCGTCCAAGTACATCCCCGAGGGTTCGAGCATCCGGTTCGGGGCGAGCGTCGCCTACGGCCTGGGAACGCTCTGGACCCTGGTGCGCTACCTCCTGCACAAGGCGCACCTCAAGAGGGACCGCCTTTTCCGGCGCCCGGCGGCGGGCCGATAAGATGCGCCCGGCGCGACGTGGCGGCTGGAGCGCCCTTCTGGGCATAATGTTTGCGGCGGCGCTTGCGGCAGGCTGCGAGGACCGCGAGCGAGCCGGCGCGCCCCGCTACAGACTCCAGGTCGGGCCCGCCGAGGCGAGGGTTGAGGTTGCCGCCACACCCGAAGCCAGAAAAGTGGGGCTTTCCGGCAGGAGGTCTCTCGGGGCCGACGAAGGGATGCTCTTTATCTTCCCGCACGCGGGGCGCTTCTCGTTCTGGATGAAGGGCACGTTCGTGCCGCTGTCTGTAGCCTTCGTAACACCGGATGGGAAAATAGCCGAGATACAGGATATGGAGCCGGAAACGACCGTGGCGCACACGCCGCAGCGGGAAGCCCTTATGGCGCTTGAGATGCCGGCCGGGTGGTTTGAACACAAGGGCGTCAAGGAAGGTGATGCCCTGGCACTGCCCCGCGAGCTGGCGGGGATAGAGGCAAGATAGCGAGGTATCCGTCCGCCCGGAAACAGCAAATCGCCCGCTTATCCAATTAATGCGGTGATTTTCCATAATCATCCTTTTACCAGGCCTTCCGGCGCCATATAATGTTCTTTTCATCGCTCTGCGGGGCACAAGCCTCGTGCCGACAACCGGCGGCGCGGGGAGAGATATCCACGGGGCAGCAAGCAGGTTTTCCTGTTCATCCGACATACATCGGGGGTGGTGTTTATGTCCGGGGCCGGGTTTTGGGAAGCGGTGCTCGGCGAGATCGAGAAGCGTTTGCGCCGGCAGCAATTCGAGACGTGGTTCCGGTCCGTGGGGGTCCTCGAAGCGACGCCCGAGCGGCTCCGCCTTGCCGTGCCGAACCGCTTTTTCAAGGAATGGCTCGAGACCTACTACGTGCCGGTCATCAAGGAGAGCGCGACCGCCGTCGGCGGTAAGAGCCCCCGGATCGATTTCGAGATTGAGTCACGACCAGTGGCAGAGGTAGCCCCGGCGTCCAGCCCGGCGCCTTCGGCCGAGGGAGCAGCCGTTGCCTCGGCACCCCCCGGCGACAAAACCGCCGGATCTCTTCAGCCGTCTTTCTCGCCGCGCTACACGTTCGAGAACTTCGTTGTGGGACCGGCAAACCGCCTTTGCCACGCGGCGGCGCTGGCCGTCGTGGAGGCCCCGGGCCGCGCGTACAACCCGCTTTTCGTTCACGGCGGCGTGGGTCTGGGCAAGACGCACCTGCTGCACGCCGCTTCGCAGGCATTCCTGGAGAGAAACCCGCAGGCAAGGCTTGTTTACATATCCTGCGAGGAATTCGTCAACGACTTCGTCTCGGCTGTCCAGCACGGGGACCTGGCCTCTTTCAGGAGGCGGCTGCGCGATGTCGACTTCCTGGTCATAGACGACATCCATTTCCTCGCGCGCGCCGAGCGGACGCAGGAGGAATTTTTTCACACGTTCAACACCCTCTACAACGCCCACAAGCAGATAATCCTCTCGTCGGACTCGCCGCCGGCCGAGATCCCCACGCTCGAGGAAAGACTCGTGTCGCGCTTCAAGTGGGGCTTGGTCGCACGGCTGGACTCGCCGACGTACGAAACGAGGCTGGCGATCGTCCTGAACAAGGCCTCCCTTCGCGGGTACAATGTGCCTGGTGACGTTGCGGAGTTTGTCGCCCACAGCGTCGATACGAACATCCGTGAGCTCGAAGGCGCGCTTACGAGGGTGGTGGGGTTCGCCGCGCTTTCGAACAGGTCGCTGACGCTGCCGCTGGCCCAGGAAGCGCTTCAGGAAATGCTTATGGCCCGGCCGTCGGTAAGCATTGAGGACATTGCCAAGGCCGTCAGCGTGCGCTTCGGCGTCAAGCTGTCCGACCTGCAGGGCAGGCGACGCACGAAGTCCGTGGCCCTGCCGCGCCAGATATGTATGCATATCGCGCGCAAACTTACGGAATACTCGCTGGAAGAGATAGGGGGATTTTTCGGCGGCAGGGACCATACGACCGTCCTTTACGCCGATGACAAGATATCCCGCTTGCTGGAAACCGACCTCGGTATCCGCACAACCGTAGGCGATATCCAGTCCGAACTGTCGAGAGCGTCATAAGCGGAGGGCTTCGCCCCCTCCTCGCTATGTGGCACTGGTGGCTTGCCCACCAGTGATACTACGCATTAGAAGATGTTTTTCCGCAGATTACGCCGATTGCGCAGATTTGCACAGGGCCAAGAGAAGAAGAGGGAAAGATGGCGCAAACACTGGTGGATAAGCCACCAGTGCCACATTGACCGCGCCCGTTGAGGGTAAGCAAAACTGCCGGCAAACGGTGGAAAGGTGGTGGAGAAGTCCGGGGAGAAATCGTCTATTAAGGTCGGTTGCCGGCGGGGGTGGCCGCGCACCGGCCAAAACCGTCGAAAAGGCCCTCCGGAGGCGAACGGTTTTCCACAATTTCTCCACAGCGCGCCGAGGTGGTGACGGTTATATAAATTATTTGCTTGCAAGGTGTTAGGTGAACTGCTACAATGCTAATTCACATTGCCGCAAGCTATATGAAGATGACTATTACGAAAAGATATAAAACCCATTTACACAGGCAGGAAAGCGGGGGCAATCGATGGAAATAAGCGTTAGGAAAGAAGCCCTTTCGGAAGCCTTTGGTATAGCGCAGGCAATAGCTACCACACGCACGACTCGGCCGGTTCTTCAAAATGCATTCATTCAGACAACCGCCGGAATGGTAACCATTTCTGCAACGGATATGGAGATCGGGATTATCTGGAAAATTCCCGCAGAGGACTGCAAGGTAGCCCAGGACGGTGCGGTGTTGCTGTCGGCCTCCAGGATGGCGCAGATAACCCGCAACATCGAGGCTGATGAGATAACGCTGAAAACAGAGGAAAACAGCTGCGTTGTGAAGGGGGGGCGCTCTGTTTTCAATGTTATGACCGAGAATGTCGAGGATTTCCCGTCCTTGCCGGGGCCTTCGGAGGAGGCGGCACTCGAGATAGAGGCGGAGAAGTTTGCCCGTATGACCAAGGAGACAATATTTGCGGCGGCCAGGGAATCGACGCGCTACGCGTTGAATGGCGTTCACATCCAGGTGGCCGGCGGCCTGATCGAGATGGTTGCGACCGACGGCAGGAGAATGGCGCTCGTAACCGAGAAGGTGGACAAAAATGCGTCGATGCCGGCGGCGATAGTGCCCCAGAAGGCCCTTGCCCAGGTTGAGCGCCTGAAGGCCGCCGAGGATGAGAATCTGAAGATTTTCATCCAGGAAAGGCAGGTTTTCTTTTCCACTGCGGCGGGTACGGTGACGAGCATCCTGGTCGAGGGGCATTTTCCGCCGTACAAGGAAGTTGTTCCGAAGGAAAACGACAAGAAGGCGAAGATTTCGCGGGCGGCGCTCTTGAGCGCGATGCGGCAGACGGCGATTATGACGAGCGAAGACTCGAAATCCGTGCTGCTGTCTTTCGCGCCGGGCGAGCTTACCGTCACGGGCCGTGCGCCGGAAGAGGGTAGTGGCGAGGTCAAAGTTGACATCGAATTCGACGGCGAACCGGTGGAGGTGAGGTTCAATCCCCACTTTGTCATAGAGGCCCTCTCAGCGATTGAAAGCGACGACGTTACAGTGGAAATGAAAAGCCCGTCAGACCCGGCGATGATCACCGATGGCAGTGGTTTTGTATACGTGGTTATGCCGATAAATATTGCATAGGTCCCGGGGATGAAGAATGCCAAAACACTGGGCGATATCCTCGCGGAATACTTGAGCGCATCCGGCCTGCGGAACCGGTCGCGACTCTCCGGCGTGTACCAGGCGTGGGCGGGGGCCGCGGGCGAGCCGTGCGCGGCGCACAGCCGCGTGGAGGGTGTCAGGCGGGGCGTTTTGTACGTTTCGGTTGACTCGGCCGCGTGCCTGCAGGAGATGGTCGGGTTTCGCAAGGCGGAGATACTCGCCGCACTTGTTCGGCACAAAGGATGCGAACACATCCACGACATTCGGTTCAAGCACGATGTTCTGGAGCCAGAATAAATGGGCAAGCAGAGATATGACGCCAAGACGATAAAGGTCCTCGGCGGCATAGAGGCCGTCCGCAAGCGTCCGGGGATGTACATAGGGGACACGGCTCTAAGAGGTCTTCATCACCTCGTCGAAGAAGTTGTGGATAACTCTATCGACGAGGCGATGGCCGGGTTCGGCGACAAGATAGAAGTGATCCTCAATCCCGACGGCAGCGCCAGCGTCGTCGACCAGGGCCGCGGGATACCAGTGGGTATGCACGCGCAGACGAAGAAGCCCGCCGTGGAAGTGGTGCTCACAACGCTCCACGCCGGCGGCAAGTTCGACCACAAGACGTACCGCGTCGCCGGGGGGCTCCACGGCGTGGGCCTCTCGGTGGTAAACGCCCTTTCCGAATGGCTCGAGGTCGACATACACATAGGCGGGAAGCTCTACCACCAGGACTATGAGCGCGGCAAGCCGATGAGCAAACTGCAGGTTGTTGGAAAGACGAAGAAAACCGGAACACGTATAACCTTCAAACCTGACGGCGAGATCTTCCCCGACGCCGAGTTCCGCTACGAGACACTCCTGACGAGGCTGCGCGAGCTGGCCTTTCTGAACCCGAACGTCACGATCATTCTGCGCGACCTGCGCAAGCAGCGCGAGGAAAAGTTCCGCTTCGCCGGCGGCATAAAGGCATTCGTGAAATACTTGAACGAGGGCAAGGCACCTCTCCACAAGAACGTCATCTACATCCAGAAAAAGGCCGACAGTATCGAGGTCGAGGTGGCGCTTCAGTACAACGACGCGTACGGCGAAAATGTCCTTTCCTACGTCAACAACATCCACACGCATGAGGGCGGCACGCATATGGCGGGCTTCCGCTCGGCGCTGACCAGGACTCTCAACAACTACGCCCGCAAAGAGGGGATGCTAAAGAGCGGCAAGCCCCCCAGCGGCGACGACCTGCGCGAGGGCCTCACCGCCGTGATATCGGCGAAGATCCCTGATCCGCAGTTCGAAGGCCAGACTAAGACCAAGCTCGGAAACAGCGAGGTGCAGGGCCTGGTGGAGTCGATCGTCAACGAGCAGTTGGGCATCTACCTCGAGGAACACCCGCGCCCCGCTCGCCGGATCGTGGAC
>JAGHCE010000053.1 GCA_021160625.1 Planctomycetota bacterium
CATAAACTGGCCCTTCTTGATGTTGACCGTCCTGCCGGTGGCGCCGGCGGCCGTCAGGAGGTCCGTCTGCCGGCACAGAAACGCCGGTATCTGCAGGATGTCGGCCACTTCGGCTGCCGCGGCAGCCTGGGCGGGCAGGTGGATATCGGTGAGGATATCGACGCCGACATCCTCCTTGACGCGTGCAAGTATCTCAAGGCCCTTCTTGAGGCCCGGTCCACGAAAGGACGAGAGACTGGTGCGGTTTGCCTTGTCGAATGATGCCTTGAATGTGTACGGCAGGCCGAGCGCTGTGCAGGCGGCCTTCATCGTGGTTGCGATCTCGGTGCACAGTTCGAGGCTCTCTATCACGCAGGGGCCTGCTATGACGAAGAGAGAATCCTTCCCCTTGTGTGCGTCACCGGTGTGGATTCGGGTCATAGACAACGCCTCCCACAACTTTTAAGGAACAAGAAACGCCGCGTTGTCAGGCTTGATATCGAGAGTCTGCGGAAGGACTCCCACCGGGTCGCCGTCGCACTGGAACGGGACCGGTTCCTGAGACGAAAGCACGACGTGGTCACAGCGCATCCGGATGATGTCGTCGGCCGCCTTGTCGCTGCGGCGGATGGCCAGCATCCCATACCGCAGCATATTCCAGCGCCCACCACGCAGGTACATCACAACGTCAAACTGCCCGTCGTTGTAGATGGCATGCGGCACGGGGCACAGCGGGCCGCCCGACCGGGGCACGTTGGCGACAACGACATGCCGGCAGACGTACTCGCGCCCATGAATCTCGACGGTAATCTCAGGGAACTTCCCCTTTTTGAACATGCGCCATATCGGCAAGGCAAAAGCGGCGTAGTTGAGCGGCCGCGTTCGGCCGCGGTGCACTTCGGCCACCACCTGGGCATCATACCCCGCCGACGCCAGGAGCATAAACCGCCTTTCGCCCGCCATGCCCACGTCGAGCAGAAGCTCTTTTCCCTGCACAATTATGTCGATGGCCCTTCGGGAGTTGCGGGGTATCTCAAGCTCATGGGCGAGGACGTTAGCCGTGCCGCGCGGCACTATCCCGATGGGAATGCGCCTGCCCTCCAGGGCGTTTATCACCTCGTTTATCGTGCCGTCGCCGCCGGCCACGACGATGGCCTTGTAACCGCCCGTCATGGCGGCCACCGCCCTGTAAGCGTCGCCGGGACCGCGAGTGCGGACAACCTCCACCCTCGCGCCGCGCGCAGAAAACAGCGCCACCGCCTTGTCGATGTGTTTTTCCCGGAACCCATGACCGGAAAAGGGATTCGTTATCAGCAGATACGACGGCATACGCCCCCCTTTCTTCAGGCGTTGGTCCGTACGTACCACTATAGCACGGATTGTGCAGGACTCAAAGCCTTTTTAGGCCCTATTTGTCCTGCACCCGGTTCAACGTAAGCGTTCCCGCTCCCGCCCCGATTACCTCAACAGCCCTATCCGAGAAACGGTAGATGAACTCGTCGGCCTTCTGAACACCTGACGCCTCGACGCCTCCCATCCAGGCAACGGCCTTCGAGCCGACGAGCCGGGCGCTCCGGCTTTCCCTTTCCCACTCGAAAAAGTCGCCCCTCGCCTCAAGCGTCTCATCGGGTCCGGCATACTTTATGAAGACGCCGTCTTTGGCCCTGGCGGCGACAATCTGTGTCTTGACGCCTTGCAGCGATCCTGCCGGGCGGATATCGGAGTCTTTCGGGGACTTGATGGAGACGTCCAGCTCAAGCTCCCCGCAAGTGAGCTTGTCCCCCCGGAGGTTATGAGGATCCCAGACCGCCGCCTCGACACCTCCGCTGAACTTGAGAACCCCTGCCTCCGCACGCAGGCGCTTGAATACCATCTCGTTGCCGGTGGTTATGTCGATCTTCGTCTTCGCCCGGCGCTTGGCCGCATCATCCTTCCGGCGGTCGGACTCCAGGAAGCCCATAAACGAACTGCCTGTAAACAGTACCACGTGCGGCTTCTCGCAGGCCACCGTGCCGCTCTTCCTGTCGAGAGCAACCCCGTCGCTCCAGATCCTGGCATAATCGCCTTCCTCCGAGTCGTCGCCCCACTCGATCTCGACCTGGTCATCGTCGCCTGGCTCCAGAAGCAGCGTGTCAAGGGCCTTGTCGAATTCGAACCTCTCGCACCGGGCCCCAAGCTGCAGTTGTTCGCTCGTAAAGCGGACGTCACCGCTTCCCGTCACCATAACCCGGCCGGTGGCGATGTCGCCGCTTTGATCGTCAGCGATGCCTGCGCCGGCAATGTTAAGAGTATCGCAGAAAAGCGCATTATCATCCCAAACCACCCCGACGTTCCCTGTGCACACCGTTTCCAGCGTGTCATCCGACAGGGCAGCCTCTATCTTCCCGGCCTTGACGTGGATGGGAGGTGACTGGTCCTGGGGCGTCTTCCCCTGATCTGGTGACGATATTTCGACGCGGCATTCCCGCTCAGCTACAAGAATCTGTTTGGTCCTGTCGAAGGTGAATACCCTCGCCAGAATCTCTGCACCCTCGACGACAGCCGTTGCGGGGCTGCCTGAAAGTGTCGCCTTGTCGGTTGCCCGGACATAGGATGCATAGTCGCCCGTGACCGATACCGTCTTGTCAGAAAACGAGACGTTGTCCGTGGCGTCAAATCCTGTGACATCGCCCGCAATCGAGCCGAACAATTGTCCGGACCCCTCGGATTGGGCCGGCGCCTTCGGCTGCGTGACGTCTTCGAGGGCCTTTTTCTCCAACCTCACCGTGATCCTCGATGCCGCCGCGCGATAGTCCTCGGCGGTGATCTTCACGTCGCCTCTCAGGACCACTCGCGCTTCCGCGGCGTCCCAGGACAACGAATCCCGCCACCGCACAGCAAGCCCCTTGTCCGCTTCGGCCGCAGGCGGCACAGCCGATGCTTCCTCGGCGGCCTCCTTTTCGGCAAGGTACGCGGCGCCCTTTCCGACCGCATCAATGCCCGTAACGCGGCCGTCGTTGCCGAAATGCACCTTCACGCTCGGCGACTCGATGAAGCTCGGGCCCGCCGAAAAACGCGCCGGCGCACCCTTGACGCCCGCCGTCAGCGTATCCCGGTGCCAATAGAGGCGCTCGCCGGCAACGGCGAAATCCTTCGTCTCGGCCTCGACGTTACCTTCGACCTCTATGCCGACAATCTCCCAGCCACCCGGCAACAGCGCTTCTTTGGAAGGGCCGGCGGCAAATTGGAGGGTCATTTGACGGCCTGCAAGCCGCAGCTCGCCCGATGTTACCTTCACGCCGCCGGAAAACACGATGGTTCTCTCCTGAGCGTCGAAAACCGCCGGCCCTCCGGCCTCCACAACGGCCAAGGCGGCCTTGCCCTTCCGGTCGGCCGCTCGGCCGAAAAGCGGCCCCTCCAACGGCACCTCGACGCGGACCGTCTTCAAGACACAAAAGTGCATGCGCTCGCTGTTGCCCGAAAGTCCCGTGCCGGAAAGCCTCATACCGTCTGCGATGGAGACCACAAACGGCCCGTCGGCGGCGACGTCCTTTGTGCCCGAGTCGAAGGATATGTCCTCGAAATTCCCGGCCAGATACGGCTTGTCGTCTTTTACGGAATTGAAAGCGATGTGGCCTGTGAGCTCCACCTTCCCCGCAAACTGCTTGCCGATTCTCCTCAACTGCCCCGCTGCGCGTTCACAGGAAAGCGTGACATCGCCTACATCAGTGCCGACAAGGTCAACCGACACGTCGCGCGCGTCTATGGAACCGTCATCGAGCGTGGTGTAGCTCTGGGCCACAAGCAGGGCCCGCCTGGCGCCGGTGTCCGGGTCGAACGACTCCGCCGTAAACTGCCTGGCATCCGGCACGTCGGCGGCCGGTGTCCGAGCAGCACCTTCCGGCGGCGAAAGGAATGATATGCGGTTCAGCGCGATGAGCGCCACCGCTGCAAGGATAAAAAGCACAATGACAGCCAGGATTCTACGGCCACTCAACAGGCTACTCCCCCTCAGGAAGATAGCGGCTGATTATTGCGTCCCAGCGGCCGGCGGCCTTCAGCAGCCACTCGGCGAATTCTCTTGCCGCCCCGTGGCCGCCGGGCGTATCCAGCACGATATGAGCGACCTTTCTTACCTCCGGGCGTGCATTGGGCACGGCCACCGCAAGGCCACAAGCCCTCATAACGGGGATATCCGGCAGGTCGTCGCCGAGGTATGCAATCTCGTCGTCGGTCAAGCCAAGGCGCTTCTTGAAATCTTCGTAGGCACCCATCTTCTGCTTGTAGCCCTGGTAAAGGTGCTCTATGCCGAGACCGGCGGCACGCGCCTCGACGGCACCGCCCTCGCGACCGGTAATAATGGCGGGCGTGATCCGGCTGCGGCGCAGAAACTTGATCCCCGTGCCGTCCTGGGCGTTGAAGCGCTTTATCTCGCCGCCAAGAGAGTCGATTGTAATACTCCCGTCGGTCAGCACGCCGTCCACGTCAAATATGACGGCGGCGATCTTCCGGGCACGCTGCATTATCCTTGTCTCGTCCATCGCACCGCCTACATAAACCCTAAGTGCAACAAGTCCTGAACGTCGATAAGGCCCACCAGGCGCCCGTCGGCGTCCACGATGGGCATCTCGTCCCACTTGTGGTCCTCGAGTATCTTCGATGCATCAACGGCCAGGCGTCCCGCCTCAAGTGTCGTGGGGCTTTTCGTCATCACGTCCGATATGGGCATCGAAAGGAGGTCCCCTCCGTGTTTCTGGAGGCTGCGACGAAGATCGCCGTCCGTGAAGAACCCCACCAGCCGGCAGTTGCCGTCGACCACACAGGCGGCCCCCGCCCTGCCGCTGGAGTTCGGAACGCCGCTTATCGCCGAGATGACGTCCCCTATCGTGTCGCCGGGCGACACGACGACGTTGGCCTCGCCGGTGCGCATCACCTCTTCCACCTTGATAAGCGCCCTCCCCAGTGCCCCTCCCGGGTGAAATCCGGCGAACTGCTCGCGGCTGAGGCCCCTCTTCTTGAGAACCGTCAGCGCCAGCGCATCCCCCACAGCCAGCATCACCGTCGTCGATGTTGACGGGGCCAGCCCCAGCGGACAGGCCTCCGGAGCGTCACCGATCTCTATCGCAATATCGCTGTAGCGTCCGAGGGTCGAGCCTTTCGTCGACGTAATCGATATGACGCGCGTGCCGATGCGCTTGACATACCCGATAAGCCGCGAAATTTCGGCCGTCTCGCCACTTTTCGAAAGTGCAAGGATGACATCATCGGGCGTTATCCGACCCAAATCGCCATGGGGTGCCTCGGCTGGGTGAATGGACCAGGAAGGAGTGCCTGTCGAAGCAAGCGTGGCGGAGATTTTCTGGCCGACTATCCCGGCTTTCCCCATTCCGGTAACCACGACGCGGCCCTTCTTCTCGCCGCCGGTCGTCTCAATGACGAGGTTAACGGCCAGCGCCAGAGGCTCGCCAAGACACTCAGCCAGGTCCAAAATCGCCTGCCCCTCAGTGACAAGCACCTCGCGCGCGCTGTCGAGGTCCGCCTCGATATCCATAAGTCTCCCTCCGAGATGATGTTACGCGAATTATATTCCCCCGCTCCCCCCTGGCAATAATAAAGGGGGTCTTCGCCCCCTTTCTGCTATGGGGGGGCCACGGGCGTTGCCCGTGGCAATCAACTGACCCTCCGCGGGCGAGGCGTGCCTCGCTCCTACGAGTGGTATGTGTGCCACGGCGGGTCTTGCCCCGCCGTGGGGATCATATTCCGCGCGCGGTAAGCCAACAAGTAGGGCGGACATTCTTGTCTGCCGAATGTTTATTCCGCGTGCGGCAAGCCACAGCCTACGTTGCGGAACACATTCCTTGGGACAGTTGTGTGCTTTGTGGGAGAGGGGCGTTGATTTCGGCGGGTCTCTCTGGTATTCTGCCATACATTGGGTTTACGGCCCGCCTGCCGGCGGTCGTGCCGATTTCAGGTCATCAGCGGAGGCAACCTTGGCAAGACGCAGAGTCGTTGCAAAACAACCTCACCCCCTGCAGCCGCAGATCGGCTTCAACCGCCGCCTCGTGGGGGCCGCACTGGCCCTGTCGGTGGTCACGGGTGCGTACATCCTCTGCCATTTCCCCATAGGCATCCCCGGCGAGTGGTGGACCCAGTACCGGACGCATTTCCCGTCGGTAGGGGCAGTCGGCCTTTTCGCAGCGGCGATGGCGGTCTTCGTGGCTGCGGCGGCTCTTTTCGACCGTTTTCTGACCGAACGAGGCCCTGCGGCGCGCGCACTGGCGGTCGTCTTCAGCACGGTTCTGGCGGTGGCCATGCTTTTCGCGTCGGCTGCGTGCGGTCCCCAGGGCTCGGCGGAGCTCGTCGCACCGTCCTGTATGTACGACGGCCCGGGGCTCTTCCAGCGCGAGGCGGCCCGGATTGCCGATGCCGAGGATGGCCGCGCGGAGTTCGTCCTGCCCGGCACGGATGCTGCGGGGCAGGCGCAGGCCTTGGAGGTTACCGGTGCGCGCGACTACCTGGCCCGTTTCCCCCTGATTCTCAGCCGCTACGCCGAGGACTACCGCAAGACCGTCCGGGTGAATAACAACCCTCCCGGCACGACGATGGTGTTCTATGCCGCTTTCAGGCTTGCCGAGGTCGCCCCCGGCCTTTCCAGGATCGCTGCGGGGCCCGTCTTCGGATGGGGCTTCCAGCCGCCCAGCACTATGTCAGCGGGGACACTGCTGGGCAGCTGGGTGCTTCTTGTGGGTGCGGCGCTGGCCTTCGTGCCGGCGTACCTCGTGGCTTCCCGGATGATGGGAAAGCCTGCATTTCTCGTCGCCGCACTCGCGAGCCTGGCCGGCTCGGCGCTTCTTTTCGTTCCGGGCAAGGACACGTTGCAAATATTTTTCTTCCTGTGGATGTTCTACTTTTTCCTGCG
>JAGHCE010000013.1 GCA_021160625.1 Planctomycetota bacterium
ACGTCGCCGCGGCCGCTCAGGCGCCACGCACCCAGCAGGTCCCCTCCGACTTCCGCCGAGACCCTCCACTCGCAGAGATCCTCCGCGCCGGACATTGCGCTGACCTTCTCCACCGGGACCGAGACCGCGTACCCTTCGAGCCGGTCGTCCACGCTCAGAAAAGCGCCCTGGAGGATCACGGAAAACGGGCGCGCGAACGGCGTTTCCTGCGTCTTGTCACCGGAAGAACCGGGCAGGGCAAGATTCCACTGACCATCCTGCGAGCGGACCAGGTCGACAAAGAGGCCCACGGCCGAGACGTTCTTGATGCGGAAGGAAAAGCGCGCAAGGCTCTTCAAGTCAAAATCGATGTGCACCTGGTCGAGCGTCGCAATCTGGTATCCCCCGTCACTCTCGGCGACCTTGACTCCGAAGAGGTCAAGTCCGCCGAAAAGTCTGAAGCTCGCGCTTTCCACCGTGACGGCTCTACCGGGGAAAAGATGGCCGATCTTCTCCTCGGCGAAAGCCCGCACGTTTTCCGGGTCGGCAAGCCATTGCCTGTAGAACGCATAGCCGCCCACCCCCGCAAGCGTCAGGAGGATAAGCACGCACAGGAATATCTTGAACGGAAGCGTGGGCCGTCCGTGCCGGTGCACCCTTTCGGGAGCGCCTCCCTCGCGGCCCCTCGTCAGGGCAAACGCCATGGCGCCGGCGGCCATCGTCACCACAAAGGGCATCACCCCGAGACGGTACCTGGTCGAACCCACAAAGACCATATGCAGGCACGTGAAATACACCGGCGCCGCTGCAAGGAGGACGAAGTTCTTCCACTTCACCACACCCGTGGCCACCGCGAGAACGGCCATCACATAAATCGGCACCACCGCTGCAAGGCTCGTCCAGACGTAGAGCGGCCGCCGGAAGTCCGGCGCCGTCGGCACCGGCGCCCAGAACCTGTACGCCTTCACCGGCATCAGCCTCAGGACGCGCCAGGGGGACTCGGCCACCGCCTCAAGCGCCTTCCTTGCAAGGTACTTGTCGCGGGCCACCTCGTCCATAGACTTGAGCTCGGGCATCGCGTGCAGGAAGCTCATATCCGACGAGCCGTCGGCCTGCGGCCCCAGACCGTCGTAGAGCGACGCGCCTACGCCGCAGGTTGAGAATATCAGCCGCCCCGTGATATGTTTGTTTCTCACCGCCCACGGCAGGGCCACCAGGAAAGCCGCCGTAAGCATCACCCCCGCCACAAGAAGACCCCTGAGAAACGGGCGCACGCTCACAATCAACACGATCGCAAAAAGCACCAGAAGTCCGAGGATCGACGGCCGCGTCAGGAAGGCGGCCCCTCCAAAGGCTCCCGCCAATATCGCCCGCAATATGCCCGGCCGCGAGAAACACGCCACTAAGCAGTAAAAAAAAGCCGCCAGCAGAAAAACGAAAAGCGTTTCGGAAAGCACCGCGCCGGTGTAGTAAACGAGGAACGGATAGAAGGCGAGCCAGAGTGCCGTTATCCCCCCGGCAACCCGGCCCATAAGCCGCCTCGCCGCAAGCGAGAAAAGCAGGGCCGCCGCCGTCCCCAGCACCGCCTGCACGATGTAGAGGGCCAGGAACTCGCGGTCCATCATCCTGTACCGCGTGGCCGCTACCAACAGCGGGTAAAGCGGTGGGCGCCCCACGCGCTGGTCACCCCATACGAAGCCGTCGCCGGCAATGACATTGTCGGCAATCCGGATGTAAGAATCCGCGTCCCAGAAACGCTGCTGGTCCCCGGCATCCCAGGCCCAGACAAGCCTTATGCACAGGGCGAGGAAGGCCGCCGCAACGAAAAACCGCCGCGTAGCAAACATCCCGACCGCCTTTGCCCACAACCCTCGCATTGCCCCTCCAGGACCGGCCTTGTTCAAACAAAAAAGGGCGGGGAGAGCCCGCCCTTCGGTTGCAATGGTGGAGAAGAGGGGATTCGAACCCCCGGCCTCCAGAGTGCGATTCTGGCGCTCTCCCAGTCTGAGCTACTTCCCCACAACGTACTTACCTTACCAATATACCCCAAAAATGTCAAGAAAACGCACGGCCCCGCAATACCGGCTGCCGAATCTCCGGCACAAAAGGGCCCAAGCCCCCCCCCGCTGGCGGACAAGTTTACCCGCCCTTGGCGGGCCACCAGTGCCACAAACTATCTGCAAGGGGCAAGGTTTACCCGCCGTGGCACACATATCATCCGTAGGGGCGCTGCTTGCCGCGCCCGCGGAAGGTCAGGTAGCTCCCGCAGACAACGCCCGTGGCCCCCTGTAGCAAAAAGGGGGCGAAGCCCTCCCACTGGTGGACAAGTCCCGTAGGGTGGGGCTTGCCCCACGCGGAATAAACTATTCTGTAGGGGCGAGGCATTGCCGCGCCCGCGGAAGGCCGGTTGATTGCCACGGACATCGTCCGAGGCCCCCGTAGCAAAAAGGGGGGCGAAGCCCTCCCCTCTGCGTCTTGACTTGTGTTCCCGGCACCTGTACGATTTCCCCGGTCGGTTCCGTGGGAGCGCTATTTTGCGCCCCGGTACTGATTTCGGCAACATAGGAAGTCCGTGTGCAGTCTTTTGAGGCTTGCGTTTATGGGCCGGGACGTTCTTCAGGCAAGCTATGATGAGAAGGCCGGCCGGTGGCGCGAGGCGCTGCTGGTCACGGCCTGTGTCGGCGCCGCCTTCGTCGTGCGGGCCTGGGCGCTCGACAGGCGTGATGCGGTCGACTATGACGAGACCTACTACTACATCCTCGGCCGGAACCTCCTCACCGGACACGGCTACACGCTAAACGGTCTCCGGCATACGGCCTTTCCGCCGCTTTACCCGGTCCTGGTGGGCATTGCGAGCTTCTTCACCTCCACCATCCGCCAAGCCACATCTGCAATTTCCTTACTGGCGGGCTCGCTTTTGCCTGTTCCCGTGTATTTCCTGGGACGCGACGTCCACGGCAGGCGGGCCGGTCTTATGGCTGCGGGTGCGGCGGCGGTGTTTCCGGCGCTTTTTTTCTTTGCGGCGCGGATGGTGGTGTATACGGAAAAACTGTATTTCGGCTCCGAACCTCTCTACGTGACGCTCCTGGCGTCGGGGATGCTTTTCATCTGGCTTTTTGCGCGCCGCGGCGGATATGGCAGGGCGTTGCTTGCAGGGGGATTCTTCGGCCTTGCGGCGCTTGTGCGTTCCGAGGGGCCGGTGGTTTTCTTCTTTCTTTTCCTATGGCTGGTCATCGTCCTGGCCGTCTCGCGGCGGCTGTGGAAGTGGCGCGTCTTGATGCAGACAGTGGTGGTGGCCGTCTCGATGATGGTCGTTTTCTCACCGTTTCTCATCTACATTCACCAGGTCACCGGCCAGTGGACGCTCGGGGCGAAGCTCGCCAACAACGCGCGGATAAGGAACACACTCTGGCAATGGGTCAGGCGCGGCGAGCCGGACCCCTTCGTCCGCATCCACTACCGCCCGACAAAAGACCTTTCGCAAATGGAGGATATGTACTGGGGCGTGTCGGCCTGGCACCGGGAGAATATGGCCGCGCAGGGATCGCTTGGCAGCGGCTTCGCGCTGGCGGCAAACCCTGACTGGCGGTGGGGGAGCGTATTCGCCGGGACTTTCTACAGGGGCAGTGGGGCACTGGTGCCGCGCTACGTGTGGATATTTGTCCTGCTTGGTCTTTTTTTTCCGCCGTGGAATGCGCTTCGGGTGCGGTGGTGGTCGTTTTGCCTCTTCAATTTCCTTGCGATGGGGCTGCTTGCGGTGTCGTTGTATGTGCTGGCGCGTCACGAGCTGGGATTGCTGGTGCTTTTCTCGGTAGCGCTGGGTAAGGGGCTCGACGAGGCGGGAGGGCTCCTTGCCAGGGCGGCAGGCGCGTGGAAGGACCGCGCCGGCGGCCTGGCAGGTCTCGCGCGGTTCGTGCCGGCGGCGGCGGTCATTATCCTTATGGGAGTTTCGGGCATCCGTGCAAACCGCGTCGGCAACCGTCCGGGCTTTCGTCCGGGGGCCATCTCGTCCACGGCCTTTGACGAGCGCGTCGCCGCCTGGCTGGAAGAAAACCTGCCAGCAGGCTCCACCGTTATGTGCAACAAGCCCTGGATCGCCGTCCGGGCGGGTATGGAGTGGCGCGTCTCGCCTGTGGGCACTCCTGAAGAGATGCTCCAATATGCCCTCAACCACAAGTTCGACTACGTGCTGCTGGGCCCTTGGCAGGTGCCCAAGCCCGTCCCCGGCACGCCGCTTTACCCGTATTTCACGCGGACATTCACCGACGGCGACGAGCTTTTCCTGCTCGATCTCACGGACCGGAAAGATGCGGACGGCGCGCCCGCCGCCGGTGGCCCGCCTGGGAAAAGCCTTGACCGTAGGGAATCTGCGGGCGATAATTCCCAGGACAAAAGGCATTGAAAGACCGCAATTCGGGGCGTGGCGCAGCTTGGTTAGCGCGCTTGACTGGGGGTCAAGAGGTCGCCGGTTCAAATCCGGCCGCCCCGACCATTTTTTGCCCGGCAAAAAATGGTAGAGCAGGAGAAGGGAGAAAGGAGAGAGTAGAGCAGAAAAGCAAGACCCAGCACTCGGCGTGGCGCTCGGATGCTCATAATTCTCTCCTGCGGTC
>JAGHCE010000227.1 GCA_021160625.1 Planctomycetota bacterium
CTTCGAAACCGCGAACTTCAGGGCCCCCGTGTCCACCACGATCTCATCGGCGGTCTCGGTGACGGTGTTGCCCTGCGGCGCGACAAGGGGCTTTGGAGAGAGCACGACGCTGTTTGTGGCCTTGCCGCCGCCGGCGACGTCGGCCTGGTAGTCAAGAAGCACCCACCGTATCGAGCCGTCGCTCCAGCGGGAAAGCACCCGCGCCTGGCAGTCGGCGCCGTCGATACCGATTTGGGCCGGATCGCTCACCGTGCCCTTCGGCAGCGGCACCCCGCCTGTTATCGGCCAGGACCGCCGCGGCGCCCCCGAGTGGTCCTCGACGTGGATATCGACAATCGGCACCGATGCGGCGGCTGCCTGCTGCGGCTTGGACATCCTGGTTCCCCTTTCAGAGGATTCGGCCTGTGTAGAGAAAATTGCAAAAGACGCGACAACCGCCAGGGTCACCCAAACGGCAAAACGCCTCTGTGACATCACCAAAATACCTCCGCTTCGCTTCCCCGCACGACATACCCGCCGACAGTGCCCCGCACAAGCGCTTTCAGCGAGGCCGCACAACTTACAGTACATACAACGCCCGCTCAAAGTCAATACGCCAATGAAATAATATGGGGCCGAGGCGAAAAAAAGGGCGCGGGTTGCGTTGGAGTAGCATCAGTGACCGTTTGGGACGGCTTCTTCCATCGCGTCGCGAGGGCCGCAGCGTTCCCACCAGTCCTTGAAAGCCTTCGTGTCGGAGATGATACTCTCCGGGCTGTCGGCGCGCTCGACGTGGATCTCCCACGTATAGCCACGCTCTTTCGCGTTCGGCACGTCCCGGTCATTTTTCGGGAAGATAAGCGCCGGGATATCCGCCGCCGAGAGGACATTGCTGTGCTTGTTTGTCCGCCACCTCGATTTCTCTCCCGTTTGCAATTCGACACTCCAAGCCCTGGCCGGCTGTCGTGTACCTTGCGGCACAATGCGGAAGGCGACGAAGTCCTTGCCGCTTTCGAGCCGGTAAAGCCGGGCCGAGCCGCCGGCCTGCAGGCGTTGCGGCCAGATGCCGATGAGGCTCCTCTCGGCGTCTTCCGTATTGCACCATACTATCCTGAGGTCGCCGGGGCCGGCCCGGTAGTCGGCGGGGATTTTGCCGGGGTCGACGCCGGTCTCGTACCATGTGACACCGTCGCGTGCGTTCTGAAACCAGTCGCGGCCCCCAGCGTCGCAGTTGACATCATCGCGGCCAATCCCGCCCAAATTCAAATTATGCATAATATTGAGATGCGTTACGGCGTCGCGTATCCCACTTCTTGCCTGGTAGTTGCGCCAGTCACCGATCGCCATGCCGCCCCAGTTGCCGGGGTCGTCGACGGCCCTTAGGAAGTCGATGATGGCGGCCGTCGAAGTCGGCCTGTCCACGTTCTTGACAAGCGTTTTGAGCACGCTGTGGAAGACGTCCAGGTTCATATAACACAGCTGTGGTGTGATCATCCGCGTCAGAAGGTCATGGGCGTCTGACGCATACCGGGGATCGTTGATTTTGTCCGTTTGCCTGAGTGCGATGAACTTCTTTATCCTCAAATCCCGTTCCAGATCCCGATGCTCGTCAAGAGCGCCCCTTCGGCGGGTGAGCCCATAGACAGCCTCGCACCAGAGGCGCGGGCGGTCGTCTCTGACCAACTCCCAAAGCACCGCCGTCGCGGCCGGGCTGTCGTGATACTTCATAATACCCATAAGGGAGCGGTAGACGTGTGGGTCGTCCGTACGCAGAAGCTCGCCGTGGAGCTGCCGGATGTCGTTCTCCGACAGTATCTCCCGGTTGTCAAACAGGCAGCGCGACACGGCAGCGCGAATCTCCCCGTTCCCGGTGCTTAGCAATTCAACCGCCGACGGCAGAAATTCCCTCCACCCTCCAGCCAGGCATGCCTGTACGGCAAATGAGCGTACTTCAGGACGGGTATCTTCCGGGAGGCCGAGGGCCTGTTTCCTGATTTTTTCTCGACCCTGCTCATCCAGTGCCTCGAGCGCGGACCTGCGCATATAGCTCAATCGCTGCCAGGCGAGGTAGCGGTGGAATCCCCGCACTTCCTCCAGCACCTTGATTGCCTCGGCAGCGTTCTCAAATCGATGGGAGCGCATATCCTCATCAGTGACGTTGTCGAGGCCGAGCTTCGCGGCCATCTTGTCGAGGTAGAGCGCTCTCGTGCGCTCCGGGCGGTCGGGATACACAACGCGAATATTGTGAAACACCCGTTCACGCGGCTTCACAAGGACAATGGAGGCTATTTCCTCGAGGGGCACACCCTCCACTGTGCATGTAATTCGCCCACCACCCTTGGAGAAGCGACTGGTGCGCCTCTGGGCTATAAGATGGCGCCCGCCCGACTGGTCATATGCCAGCGCCAACAGGCCCAAAACGTCGGTGTCGGTGGTCTCCAACCCGAGGCGCGTATTCGGTGGCTTGGAGTTGTCCTCAGGAACGGCGCCTGTAATAATCTGACTGGGCCCCCCGGAGTCCTCCGATGCCATCATCCGGGCCGTAAACGGGCCGGCAAACGAGTAGACGGCCTTGCCAACATCACCGTGAATGTAGCGTAGTGTTATGTTGACCTTCTCAAGCGTCGACGTGCTGGAAAACAGGGACCAGAAGCGCTGCCGCCTGTATATCTTCGGCAGCTTGGTTGAGAATACCAACCTGCCGCCGTCGATTTCCCTGACTTGCGGCGGGGGCAGGGGCAACGGAAACTTTCTTCGCGTGCCACGGACAGTTGCATACTGGATGCGTTCGAAGAGTATCTCTTCATCGGTCTCCGGCAGTTCGAAGATAAAATCGCGCCTGAGTTTGTTACTACTCCAGGTGACATCGTCTCGGCGGCCGCCTATGTCCTCGCCGATCTTTTTGCCGGAGGCATCCAGGATGTCGTCGCCTGCGTCAGGGCGCACGCCTACAAACCGAATCGGCAGCGGGTCGCCTGTGGCTGTTCCCGGCGCCATCTCTGCCCGGGAGAGCCACCGCGCGACCGCCCACGGGACAAAGCCTATGACGGCCGCTACGACAATCGCGGCAACCACAAACCGCCACGCCCTTGACCCTCCACCTTCCAGCGTCATCGCATCACATCCTTCATCGATCATCGATCCCCCCCTTCCGTATCGCCGGGCCCGTATTGTGCCCACCAGTCCATCAGAACCTCGGTGCCTGACATGACGCTTTCGCCACCCTCGGCTGCGGTCGAGCGAGTGTTAACCCATACGACTAATTCCTCATAGCGGCCCTTGGCGAAGTTGAAACCCCTCGTCGAGCCGGCCTCAACGAGAACGCCTGTCGTCTCGGCGCCGGTATGCCCCGGCTCGCCCAGAAGACCGGCCAAGCGCAGGATGGGCTCGGCTTTTCTGCGGGTTATGAGTATCAAGGGGGCCTGCGGCGTCGTGAGGTCACCGGCGGTGCGAGGCAACCCGGAAAACTCCACGTCCCCGCCGAGATAGAACACGAGGCTTGGTTCCTCGTAGCCGCAGGAAATGACAGGGGCGCGTTTTTTGATGTGTTTTTGTACTGTTTCCACGAGGGCCACAACCTTTTTTGTCGCGCCGTAGGAGCCTGCCGCCGGAAGTCCCCAGGCCGCCACCAGGAAAAGCCAGGCAAAGATCGTGGCGAAGGCCGCGCTTAGTCCCTTCCCGTGCTTCGCCAGGTAAACGACGCGCACCATCCCGGCGACGAGGACGATTCCCGCACCGGCAAACGGAAGCACGGCCGCTGTCATACCCGCCTTGTAGAGCGCGACCACGGGAGCAATCGCCAGCACCGGCGCCATCACGAGCGCCGCCACCGCCCCCGGCAGGAGCCGCCTGTCGCCGGCTTTTTGCGCCCGGTCGAAAAAGAGCGCCACGATGATCGAGAGCGCCGGGAAGACCGGCAGCGAGTAATGCACCATCTTCGTGTGCGCAATCTCCAGGACCGCGATAAGCCCCACGGCCCACGAGAGCAGGAATATCTCCCGCCTGTTGTCGCGCAGGCCCTTGAGCGATTCGAGTGCGCCGCCCACGGCGAAAAACGCCCACGGGAAAAACGTTCCGAACAGCGTAACAACATAAAAACCGGGAAAGCCCCCGTGCCCCTCCATCGCCCGGCCGGCCCGGCCGACGACGTGTTTGCCGAGGGCGACCCGGAGGAAGTCTCCGCCGGTTTGCGCCTGGACGGCGACGGCCCAGGGCAGGCATAGAGTAACGAGAAGCGGCACACCCCACAGCCAGCCCATGCGCTTGAGGAACGAGCGGTCCCGTGCCACGAGGGCCATCAGCCCGACCGGCACGAAAAGGGCCGCCGGCGCTATAGGGCCCTTGGTCAGGACGCCGAGCGCCAGGGCTGTCCACAAAAGCACCTTCGCCCGCCAGGTGCAGGGGCCCTCGTAGATTCGCCACAGCGCGGCGAAGGCCAGGAGAATCCAGAAGAGAAGCCCCGCATCGACCGTGCACATTTTCGACTCGACGAACATAACCGGCGCGGTGGCGAGGACCCCAGCGGACCACAGGCCCACGCGGGCGCTGCCTGTCATCCGACGGGCGACGAGGTAAACCAGCGCCACCGAAAGCGCCCCGAAGACGCCGGAAAAAAAGCGCGCGCCGAATTCGTTTGCGCCGAAGGCCCTCATCCCGGCCGCGAAAAAATAGTACCCGAGTATGGGCTTGTCATAGCGGACCTCGCCGGCGAATTGCGGCACGACGTAGTCGCCGGTTTCCATCATCTCGCGCGTGGCCTGGGCGAATCGCGGCTCGTCGCGGTCCCAAAGAGGCGTGCGGGCGTTGCCGACGAGGTAGACGACGAAGACCGCCAGGACGAGCGCCCAGAGGGCCCGCCTGGTGCCGGTGTGCGAATCCTGCCCGATATTTGCTTGTGTCATAGCGGCAAGTGCGTATAAATAGGGGCTCTGGAACCCGGTACAACGCCGAAACTCCCGGGCGCAAGTTTAAGAGATTACTGTACCACATCCAGCGTGGATTATGCAAACGGCTGAATTTGCAATCGGTGAGAACGTGCGATGTTCACTGCGCAGGACATTCGTCTGGCTTACGCTGCTTGCCGTGACGACGCTGGCCCTCTATCACTGGGTCGATGTTCCGCTGGTCCGGATCATCCGGCACTACAAAGAGGCAAGTCCCGCGTACCTCGACTCGATCTTCGACGCGGCCAGGTACTACGGGCAGGCGTTCTCGGTCGCTCTGGCCTTCCTCCTGATGCTGCGTATGGACCCACGGCACCGCCGCGATGCCTTTCTGCTGGCGATTGCCGTTTTCACTGCCACCATTGCGGTAAGCCTCATCAAGACCGCGACCAGCAGGGCGCGCCCGCACGAGTTCCTGGCCCACGGGCGGATGTGGCATGCCTTTGCAGGGTTTGCAAGCGCGAAGTACTGCTCATTCCCATCGGGTCACGCGACAACCGCCTTTGCCTTTTCGGCGGCCCTGTCGCGAACCTATCCCAAGGGCCGAACAATCTTCTTTGTTGCGGCAGCCCTCTGCGCGGTAAGCAGGGTCCTCGACCTGCAGCACTACCCCTCTGACGTCATTACGGGCGCGGTGCTGGGGGGCTGGATCGGCTACGGTGCTTACCGGTGGCAGTGGAGCGCGAAGCTTGCGGAAGGCCTGGCAGACGCCTTCCCCTTTATGGAGAAACAGGGCACTTTACAACCCGATGCGCCTGCCGAAGAAAACACGCCGAAAGCAGTGCAGCCTCCCAATGCAGACAGGTCCGAGTCCTATCCCGCAAGCTCGGGCAGCACGAGGACGGACGCATTCGCGGCGGTTCCCACGAGGGAGTTTTCCGACACCTCGCCGTAGATGTCGCAATAGGGAGCATCGCTGTCCGCCACGACAAGACCCACCCGGTGGCCCGCACGGAAGGTGTTGGCCGTCGGCCACAGCGTAATCGAGAGCTGTGCCGTCTCACCCGCCGAAAGCGGTACCGCCTTTTCGTGGCCCGCCCGGTGCGCGGCACGCAGCCGCCCGGAAGTTACCTGCCGGATCCTGCCGTCGGGAAAGACGTCGGCGAGCTTGACGATGACATAGGCGTCGGGGGCCGATGATCTAATGTGCAGCTTGACCGCCGGCGAACCCACCACTGTTATGTCCGACTCGAGCGGCTCACTCGTATACACGAGCGCGCGCTCGGCGTACGCGCGGATGTCCTGTACGTCGTCGGCCGAAGGGATGGGGTCGGCCGGGTCGTGCGTGAAGATATCCTGGAAGGGGCGCGCCTTCCGGGGTTCCACGAGTGCCGCTCCCGCCGAGAGGGCAAGGCGTCTTTCCCGTACGGAGGGGGGCCAGTCGGCGAAAGCGTGCCACTTTTCCTCGCCCATCACGAAGACCTCTACGGGCGGGTCGTCCGGGACGCCGTTTTGGATGCCCTTGAGGTAGTAGTCGAACCACCGCAAGCGCTCCCGGCAAAGGTCAAGGTCCGCGTGGAGGCCGTGGACACCCTGCTGGCCGGGGGTGATGACGAGGCGCTTGGGCCCTCGGTGGAGCTGGTAGCTCTCGCACGTGGCCCGTATGAAATGATCGTACAGGACCGCCCGGTAGTACGTGGGAATATCGCAGTTGCGCACTATTTCCCGGAACTCGTATGTTTTCCAGTAGTCGTCGCGCTCGGGGTGGGCGCACATCCGGGGAAACCAATCTTGCGGTGTGGGGCATTGGCCCGCCAGCGAACGCCGCCGACGCACCTGCCGC
>JAGHCE010000045.1 GCA_021160625.1 Planctomycetota bacterium
CCGTTATGGTTGACGCCGGCCTCGGCGATTATGTAGACGGGGTGCGCCGGGCCGATTTTCCTGTCGCCCAGAGAGATGGTCCTTATGCGCGCGGCCATATGTCACCTACTCGTTGAAGCCGTGTGTCTGCCGGTGCGCCTGCATCGCGGCGGTGGCAAGCTGGAGCCGGCGTTTCTCGTAAAGCCTCTCGCCGTAGAGTTCGCGATCAAGGCGATCCGTGCTACCGGTAGACGGCGGGCGGTAGTCGGCCTTTGCCAGCGCGAGCATCTCGTCGCGAAGGGCCAGGAGTTCGGCGTCCGGCATATCGGTGAGGTTGATGGTGAAATCCACGCAGTCGCCCAGCCGCATTATGAAGGCCTCCTCGTCAGGAATGAGCCCCAGCGCCTTTACCTCTTCGTGGATGGCCGTTCCGGGATACGGTGTTGTGAACATAAGCGCCTGGAGGGGGATGTTGACGTCCTTGCAGAAGCGCACCGTCTCCATTGCCGTCTCGCGCGTTTCCCCCGGTGCTCCGAGCATAAAGGAAGTGGGATTCTTGATGCCGACCTTGCGCGCGATGCGGACGGCCTCCTTGGCCTTTTCAACCGTCACGCCCTTCTTGTAGCGGTCAAGGATTTCCTGGCTGCCCGACTCTATGCCGAAACTGATCGAGACGCACCCTGCGGCCTTCATCCGCCGGTAGAGGTCCTCGTCGGCCAGGTTCGCCCTGCCGGTGCACGACCACTTGATGTCGAGGCCGCTCTCGTCGAGCCGGTCGCAAAACTCGTACGCGCGGGATTTCTTTATCACGAAGCAGTCATCCTGGAACGAAATGAAGTCTACCGCGTACCGGTCGACAAGCTCGCTTATCTCGGCGATGATGTTCTCAGGCGAGCGGCCCCTAAAGCCCCTTCCGAATATCTGGTAGCAGTAGGTGCAGTGATAGGGGCACCCCCGGCTTGAGATTATGTCCATATCGCGCCCGTAGCCCACGACCGGGTTGGCGAGATAGTTTTCCATCGGAAAGAGGTCCCAGGCGGGCAGCGGCAGGCTGTCGAGGTCCGTGATAAGCTCGCGCGGCTTTGTCCAGACGACGTCGTCCCCGTCGCGAAAGACGATGCCGGCGACCGCCTCCAGGTCTGCTCCTTCGAGCAATGCCGGCACGAGGTCTTTTACCGTCTCGTCGGCCTCGCCGATGGTGACGGCGTCGACGGGGTTTTTGCGAAGCATAAGGTCGGCTATCGAGCCGCCCACCGAGCCGCCCACCATAATCTTTATCGAGGGGTCCCAGGCCTTGATGAACCGCGTGAGGCTGCGCACGAAGCGGTACGTGGTGACGATGCCGCCGATGCCGACGATACGGGGCCTGAGGGCCTTGAGTGCGCTCTGGACTTCCTCAACCAGGAGCGACTCGCCCTTGGCGTCGATAACCGCGACCGAGTATCCTTCGTTTCTAAGGACCGAGGCGAGGATGCCGAGTCCCGTGGGAAAATTTCTCGGCTCGTCCCACGAGCGAATCGGCGGAAAGACCAGCGCAACGTCAACCCTCTCCGGCATGACTTTTCTCCCCGACGGGGCCAGGACAACAGTCGTCTCTGATACATCTGTTGATAAAGCAATGTGCGTGCCACTGAGGGCCAAAATCTCCGGGAATTCTCAACTCCTTGCGTCAACACGACTTGCGGCGCCGCGCCAAGCGGAAAGCCCTCGGCTTCCCGCGATGTCCCGGAAAAATCTGCACCAGTAATGCCGACCTTACCTGTAGCGCGCAAATCCCCAAGGCCCAGGCGTGCACAGCGTAGGTGGTGGTAACGCGACGGAGTCACGGCGTGATGAGCAGTACTTTGCTGAGTGCGCTGTAAGTTTTGTGGGCGAAGGAGAACAATACCTCGTCGTCCTCCGAAACCGATTCTACATCGAAAAAGTGGTTTACTCTTGCAGCTATCAGATCTACGTCACGCTTGAGCTTCCAGGATGTCTCAGGAGACCGAGGGTCGTACACAATAACAAAAAACCTGTTGTCACTTCCGAATCTCTGAGCGCCCTGATTTTCGTATAGCCACTTGGCAAGCAACAAGGGTTCTTTGCACGCATCATTCCAATCGAAGGACTTAGGAAGATACGTAATTTTGAGGTCGAAGGGCTGACCGCAAAAGAAGATATCCACGCCTTTTACGTTCTTGAGCGTCGGAATTACTCTGGGATGGGAAGAAATCCTGTCTTCGATCAGGACAGTTGACCAGTGGTTGTACCAGGTGCAGGTCACATACGCGGTCACCTCGGAGTGTAACCGGCTCTTGACGGCTTCTAAGAGGTCGTCATAATGCCATATTTTTCGGACATACTGACTCTGTATCTTGCCGTCAAGGTTGCCCTGGACCACGCCCCAGTCGAACTTGGTGACTTTTTTCAGTTCCTCGACGATCTCTTGCGAGGGGATGTGGCTTTCCCTGTCCCTTCGCTTCCTGTCATATTCCCTTTCGATGTAACTGTCTATGACTGCGTCGTCAACAGCATCCGTGAGGGCAAGAATCATTTCAGACGCTTTACCTTTAGGTAATCCGACTTGCTTGCAAATCGCCCTTAGGTCTTTCCCGAGTAGGCTTGAAAGCTTCAGCCTCTTTGTCTCAGTCGGGCTCTGAAACCCCACGGCTTATTCCTTTCGGAAAATGAGTATGTACTCGTGCTTGAAAACGTAAAAGCCGCCCACCAACGCCCTATAACGCCAGAGCCCCTTCTGGTTTCGCTTCCCGCGCGTTTCGCCGAAGTTCTTGACCACGATGCTCTTGAGCGAAAAGCCCCTTTTCATCACCTCCTGCATAACGTAGAAACCCAGAGGAATCCATTCACCACGGCTGTACTTGTCTCCTATGACTATCCCCATGTAGCGTCTGCGAGCCAAGACATTCCGCACGTTATCCGCAACGTCACCAACCAATGAGACGAAAGTTGTTACGTCCTTGGCATTCGAGAGGTCTGCCGAAGAATCGGAGAACTTAATAATGTCGTGGTACGGGGGATGCAGTATGGCAAGGTGCGCCCTTCGGGTGCCGCAAGCCTTCAGGAATTCCCCGAAATCGGCCGTCACGCTGTCGGCGTTGAAAAGAGCGGTTCGAACGTCGTCGCGAGGCCGTTCGGTCGCGATAAGTGCTTCAGCCTTCCTGCAGACTTCGGCGTTGAGATCGACTCCTATGCCATTGCGGCCCAGCCGGCGGCATTCTATGAGCGTCGTTCCGCTTCCGAGAAACGGGTCAATAACCCAGTCGCCCTTCTTGGTATATCTCTGGATCAGCTGGTTGGGTATTTGGGGGACGAAATTCCCCCAATACCATCCGACATGCGCGCCGGACGTGTCTCGCTTGTCAAGCATCCACAGGCTGTCCGTTATGATGCCGTCGTAGTCCTGCCAGCGGTTGAGGTTGATGTCATTGATCGATGTAGTGCGAGATGTTTCGATAGCTTTGAGCAACCGGACGATGTAGTATTTGGCCCTTTTGATCCCGTGTGCTTCGACGATGTGACGAATGTGTTTCTCGAAGCTGCGGGCGGGAAATGTCACCTTACCGTTGCCCTTCTTATCCTTACCGCTTCGACTGCGCGAGCACTCCTCGACAAACTGATAGACCGCCGAGCGAACGGATCCGATGTCCTCGGATTGGAGGGCATTCTCCAGATACTGCTTCGCTGACTCGCGGTCAATGGTCAGCAACTCACTTCGAGTTGACAGGCCGATCGGGAATAACAAACTGTCTTCGATGCCATCCATACGGTGAACCTTGTGTCTGAAAGTTCGTTGTCACCACCACATTTCATTATATGCAACGGCGGACGTGAAAACCAATGGATACGAGGAAATCTGGTGCTTTGGTGCAACAAAGGTTACTGCCGGGTGCTACCTCGCCTTCGTGACAGCCTTCAGGTAAATCTGGCTTACGGTTGCCGATGGCGGGTGCCGCAGGGCGCGGGCGCAGGCTGCGATGTATCCGGGGGCCGTCCCCTCCGTGTCGAAAAGGAAAAAAACGTCTGCCTCCCTGGAACCGTCGTCGGTGCGCACGGGGGTTACGGCCAGGCGAAGCAGGTCCTGGTTATAGTCCGCGGTAAACTCCAGCGGCACGGCGCCTTCCTTCCAGAAAAGCGCCACACCCGCCTCGCGGTCCCCGTAGCGAATCCAGGTAACCGGCCCCTTGCCGCAGACCGGCGGCGCTATGCCGTCGGCAAACTCGTACGACTCGTTCGCATCGAGCGAAAGCCGCGCCTGCCCCTCCCAGTACGCCAGTCCGCTCAGGTTGTCCGAAGTCCCCCCGAAAGTCACCCGCGTCGCCTGCGGCAGGAGAATCGGCACGGTCAACACCAACTTTTCGAGGCCGTAAACCTTTTCGTCGAATGCCCCGGCCGGTATTTTCACGTTGACGCGCAGGAAGCGGTTGGCCAAAAGCGACACCCTCGCCTCGAAGGGTATTTCATCGACACTCTCCCTGCCTGCGAATACGCCTTCGTACACCGCCGAGGCTTCGACCGGTCCGCGTCCTTCAAGGCGAAAGCCGTCTTCGTTGCAGCGGGGCTCCAGAACGAAGTCGGCGTGCCGCAGGCGGTCTCTCAATACGAGCCGGACCCCCTGCTGAGGGTTGATCAGGCCAGACATATAATCCGGCACGGCCTGCCAGGCGCCTACATCCAGGCGGTGCAGGATGGTAAACAGCCCTCTTACGTAATAGGCCTTCACGCCGCCGGCCTCGATGCAACCTCCCTGTGCACGGACACGAGGCACCGCCGGGGAGTCCTGCGCCGATGAGGCGTCCGCCGCGGAGGCGCCTTGCCCACGCATAACGGTGTAGGTGGCCTCAACCAGCGGCACTGCGACCTTGAGGTGCGCCCAGCGGTAGCCCCGGTACACCGCAGGTTTCTTGAAGGCCTCCACCTGGCAGGCAAACAGGTCGCCCGAAGGCCCGACAAGGTAGTGCACAACCTCCGGTGCAAAGGCGGCCTCCTCAAGCGGCGCCGCGAATTCCACCGGCCAGACGACCCGCGCATCGGTGAAGCCTTCGGGCTTCACCGTGACTGCAAGCGGTGGCCGGGCTCCCTCGGCGGACGATTTCCCCGGTCCGGCCGGGTACTCTCCGGCGGCACCGGCGGCCTGTGAAGAGACAACGCAAGGCCCGCCCGCCCAGGCCCAAGCGCAGATTGCCAGGAGGAGCGCCGCTGTGATAAACGGCCGCAGCCGAGGCATCACCGGTCGCGGCCTTGTGAGAGGTGTCGCCTGCATTTCTCGCAGCAAGTGTCCGCCTTTCTGTCCGTATCGACAAGAGAGTTCGAAAAGTACATAACGCAGCCCCTGTCACGGCAGTGGGTCAGGCCGAGCATATGGCCGACCTCGTGAACCGCTTCCTTGACGGCCCGCTCGACCAGGAGGGGCTCGTCGGGCGGGAGTCCGTAAAACTCGTTGGCCAGCCTGGTGAGGGAAACGACAGCGGCGGGCCCCGACAGGTCCGCCTCGCCGAAGACGAAATTGAGCCCTGCAGAAAAAAGGTCCTCGTCCACTACGGCCAGGGTTCTCAGGCGCGCCCCTTTCCGGGGAGCGGGCTTGACGGCGTCGAGTATCTCCGAGGCGCTGTACTGGCCGCGAGAGGCGTGGCAGCTTTCCTGTGGGAGGCCGCGCTTTTCGAGGACCTTCACCTCGCAGCCGAGAACCTCCCTCACGCCGGAGGCAATCCGCCGAAGGATGTCCCGTCGAACGTCCCCGACCGCGACAAGGTCGAGGCGGTCAAGAACGCCGTGGGAAAGCGCTTCCAGCCTGGAACCCATAGCGGGGGTGTCTCCTTTTCAGGACTTGGGGGCTTGGACGCCCCTATCAGGGTAGCATGCCGGGGCCGTTTCTTCAAGCATATCCTTCCCGCCGAGGCGGCCCGTGATGAAACACCACGAAGTGACCACTCCCGCGGCGGCCGTTACTGCGCACAGCGCAAAGGGGCTCACCAGGGCGAATGCGCCCAGGGTGGCAAAGGCGCCCGATGCGTTCCGGACGAGTTGGCCGACCCCTCCCGATGCCAGGACCGCCGCCGTCCCCCCGGCGCCGACCACCGCTTCGTGAAGCCTGGTTCCGGACTCCGGGAGGGCCTCGGTATGAACGCTGTAGAAGAGGCTGGAATAGTACATCATTCCCATAGCGACGCCGGCGGCCGCGAAAGACACGAAGACCAGCACCATCCCCGGCACGTGCGGCATAACGGCCGCGACCGTAATCCCCGCCATTCCCGCAGCCAGGAGGCTGCTTGTTGCGAGGTAGACACCTTTGCGGTAGTGCCAGTTGCGCCAGTGGGTGAGCAGCCAGAACGTGAGGGTTCGGAAGACACATACGGTGCCGATTGCCAGCCCGTAGACGGCGCCGCTCATTCTGAAGATGTCGGTGGCGGGAGCGGCGAAGAGACTCCTTACGACACCCATTACGCCTGCCCCGGTGAAGTTGCCCACCCAGGCGGCCCTGGTGAAGCGTGCGTTGACGCTTCGAGGTACCTCGAGCATCTCGCGCTCATCCAGGTTTTGCGGCGGGGGTACTTCCTCGACCTTCGCCCGCCGTGCAAAGGCCAGCACCACCACAAGGGCCGCCATCACCACGACAATCATCACGAAGGGCAGTCTCCCCCACACGTCGTAAAGCGCCCCCGAAACGGCCATTCCTGCAACGTCCCCCACGCTCCAGGAGATGTTGAATATGCCCATCCTGCGGCTGAGGACCCTCCCCGTCGCCCCCTCGGCAATCGCTGCCTCCGCCATCAACCAGAAAAGCGACATCCCCACCCCGCCGAATGCCACTATCACCACAAGGTCCCACACGCTCCTGGCCCATATGCCCAACGAAAGCGTCGCTCCATAAAGCGCGGCTCCCACCAGC
>JAGHCE010000103.1 GCA_021160625.1 Planctomycetota bacterium
ACCCCCAGATCTGCTGCCCGGCGGCTCGTCGATCCACTTGCCTAATGACGGAAGAACGACCTCGTTCATCACGCGCTCAAGAACTTGCAGCTCGGTATTACTGAAATCGCCCATGCCACGCTCAACGATCTCTCTGCTGCCGATCGAGATCTTCAGGCACCTAAGAAACAATAGCACTTTGTGGATCTCAAATTGGCTGATATCGCGCAAGAACACTTGGTAGGGTTGCTTCGGGAGATAATGAAGAAGTCTATGACTCGTAACGATGCAGTAGCCGTAGCCCATGCGCCCGATGGCGGCCATGCGCCCGATGGCGGCGCAAAGTATGACCTCGTTGTCGTAAAGCTCGCCGAATGTCCGCGTAACGGCCTGGCGCTCCTTCCCCGTGAGCGCACTGCCCTCCTTAATAGCGAACCTGGGACCGAATAGGCCCCAGCCTCCACGAGAGACCGGGCCAGAGCATATCCGTTTTATCCTCTCGCGTACCGCGGCTACGCTCTCCGGGAGAATGAACGGAGCACATTCGCTGATCTTCTTCATCAGCAAAGGCTTGATATCATCATATCCATATGTGTCACAGAAGCGCAATGCCTCCCGGAAGATACTATAATCCCCCTCGGCCGCGAGAATTCCTTCCAAGACCTTGCGCACCTTCTCTCTTTCTTCACTCGCTTGCGTAAGTCCAGCCTTGCTTTGTAGGATGGTTGCTTTAAGAAGAAGGACCTCGGCACTTCCACGGCTGCTATCCAGAATGCGCTCCACTGCCTGAGAAGCATCTTCATGCTGACCGTTCAACAAACATGCCCGGGCGAACACGAGCAACGTACTGGGATCAAAGGGACAGAGTTCCAATGCGTGGGTCGACAGCGCAACGGCCTGTGGCCCGTCGCCTGCCGCAAGGGCTTCTTCGGTTCCATTCAGATCAGCAATCATGGCTCTGTGCAGTCGTTGCACAGCGTCTGCGTTAGGCAACTCCATTCGAAGAACTGAAGCGATTTGCGAGGAGATTCTATCATAAGCACGGTTCCAGACTGTCTTGAAATCATTCTCCAACCGTGCCAACGTCTCGTTATACCGCTCAGCTACGGCCTTCTCGCGAGCTTTTTGCTCAGCATTGTCATAAACTGCCCCGGCACCCGCAGCGGCCAGATTGCCCGCAGTACTACTGCTACGAGTTCCCACTACGGCACCGGCCACCATGCCACCACTTCCTTTCGTTTGAACTGCAAGCCCTGCCTCCGCCATGATCGTCCGAAGGGAAGTCAATGTGGCGGTCACGGGGCCTGTCAGTGTTTTGCACTCACTGAACAGAGCTGTGGTATCCAAAAAACTGGCATCTACCCCCATGTGCTTCAGGCCACCATGCGTCGCGGAGACCACCTCGTAAAGTGCTCTGTCCAAGTCGCCTTCGATTGCACCGGGATCCAGAATGTACATGTGTTTGACGATGTCCTTTACTCCCGTTGCCGCGCGAGAACTCGCCATGACGTTGCGGTAGAAGATTTGCTGCAACGGAAGATACAGCCCCAGCCCAAGCTGCTGCTCGTTGACCAGCAGGGCAGGAGCGACATCCTCGTCAGCAAGCGGAACTTGTGTTGCGACCCGTGTGCCGCATTCGGGACAGAACTTCGCTTTGGCTTCCAGATGAGCATTACATTTCGGACACACAGGCATAACTCGTCCCCAACACCATTTCTGTAAACACTCAAACGCCAACGTCTATGGAAAAATAACGTGTGTCAGTTCTGTTCGATCCTCAGGCCCCTCTAACTCCTGTCTATGTGAATATCCCCCGTTCCCGGTTCTTACTCACAACGTGAGCTACATAGAATACTAAGATGACTAAGGTGCTCCCCATTGTCAAGACCAAAAAGTGGCTTGTATAAGCATAATCTCACAGTCCAACCGTGGCTGGAACGCAAGGAGCCCGTAGGGCGACTGGAGTTCCAGCCACCCGGCGCGGTCTTCGCCGCGGGTGGACAAGAGGCATTGCTGCGCGTGCATTCTATGTGTCGGTTGCTATAAGAGTCAACGGTTTTCCCGGCAGGGGCGGAATTCGCGTTCGGGGCGTAGCGGGATTCGGGCTTCACGTTGGTGGCTTGTACGTGTAACATAAGGAGCGGCACGATATTTGGAAGCAGGTCAAGCGTATGTCATTTTGACGACCGAGGTGTAGGAGCGTGAGCGGGAAATGAAGGCTGTCGGTATCTCAGGCGATGCAGGGCGCGGCTTGCCGCGCGCATCTGCTGTTGTCATTTCTGTCGGGACGGAACTGGTCAGGGGTGAAATCCTTGATACCAATGCTGCGTACCTCTCGCGCGAGCTGGCGGAGATCGGCATTGAGACTGTCGGCCATGTCACTGTCGGTGACGACTCCGAGGCCCTGGCGGAGGCCGTGTTGCGAGCGGCATCGGCGTGTGAAGTCGTCATCGTGACCGGCGGCATCGGCCCGACCCCCGACGACATTACACGGGATGCGGTGGCGCGGGCCGCCGGCGTGGAGCTTCAGCGCGACGGGGCCGCCCTCGCCCACATTGAGGGGATGTTCGCCTCGCGCGACAGGCGGATGTCGCCCAGCAACGCCGTCCAGGCCGATTTCCCGCGCGGCGCGAGCATCATAGCGAACCCGCGAGGCACCGCCGCCGGTTTTCGCGTAAAGGTGGCGCGCGCCGAGGCAATAGTCCTTCCCGGCGTCCCGGTCGAGATGAAGATGATGTGGGATGCGACCGTCCGCGACTATCTTGCGGCTATGGGCGCCGGCGCGGCGATTACCAGGACCGTTAACTGCTTCGGCAGCGGCGAATCGGACATCTCGGAGGCGATAGGGGACCTTATGCAACCGGGGCAAAATCCGCTTGTGGGCGACACGGCGGAAGAGGGGATAATCAAGATACGTATCCGCGCCACCGCCCGGACCAGGACGCAGGCTCTCGAACTCATCGACCGGACAAAGTCACAAGTCAAGGCCCGCCTTGGAGATACGGTCTTTGGAGAGGATTCACAAACGCTGGAATCCGTGGTGGTTGGGGCTCTTTTGGAGAGGGGCCTTTCGGTAACCGTGGCGGAGTCCTGCACCGGGGGGCTTCTGGCCAAGCGGATCACCGACATATCGGGGTCTTCGGGTTGCTTCACACAAGGTATTGTGGCCTATCACAACGACGCGAAGGTGACGCTCCTGGGCGTCGCCCCCGAGATTCTGGCCGAGCACGGCGCCGTAAGCGATCAAGTAGCCCGTGCGATGGCCGAGGGTGCAAGGGTGGGTGCCGGCAGCGATTTTGCCCTCTCGACGACCGGCATCGCCGGGCCCACAGGCGGCACTTCACTAAAGCCGGTAGGCCTTGTGTACATTGCACTTGCGTCAGCGGACGGTACGGTTTCGAAGCGTTTGCAGCTTCGCGGAAAGCGCGCCGAGGTGCGGGATCGGGCATCCAAACACGCTCTAAACTTGCTGCGGCTGCACATTATGCGCTGAATTTGCCGTTTTTTCGTTGATTTCGCGCTTTTCGTGGAACAGAATAGATGGTATCGGGGTCTAAAAGTACGGATATGGTGGGGGAAGTGCTGTCTTGCGGGGGGTTTCCAGGTTTTGCTCCACCATTTCTTAAAGTCACCGTGCACGGCAGTTCGATATAGCGGGGGGGGAGGCGCCCTTACGGAGGGAGGCGTCTATGAAGCGGTGTCAGATGTGCGGTTCGGCGATGCGCCTTGATGCGGAGCTCGTTGAAGGGGAGAGGCACTATCTGTGGTACAAGTGCACCAACCTTGACTGTGGTGCGATCTTCCTCGTACAGGAACCCATTCGGAAAGCCCCTGTGCCGGCGCCCCAGGCACCGGTAAACTCCACTGTCGCCTGAGCCCGGCGGTCGAGAGACTTATCCTGTGACAAGCCCCCCTTTCCAGGTGGCTTCGCGATTTCCGTACGGTTGTTGCGGACAGCAACCGATATGCGGGTACTATTCCTCCAAGTTCTTATTGCCGGATGTATCGCTTTTCCCCGGGGTCCCAGACCAGTGTATCGAGGTCTTCGGCGAATCGTTGCCTGAAATCAGCCGGGGACGAGTACTCCTGGCCTGTTAGGTGTTTGAGAAGCCAGAGAACATCCGCCGGTCCCGATATCCTTGTCCGGCCGGGCGGCGCGTCGGCGGGGGTGTTCTGGCCGCTTGGCGCCTCATCCGGGAGCTCCTCGGCAATGAGAGCAAGGCGCTCAAGTGACGCCTTCTCGCCCGCAGCCGCAAAACAATAGACTATCGCGGCCCGAACCTGTGGCGACATGCTCTCCGCTTTCTTTTCCAGTGCTTGTTCCACATCTTTGTTCCAGCGATCCGCAAGGAGTTCCCCGCAGGTTACCAGGCGCCATTTCTCGGGATTGGAATGGACCGTTCTGACTGCGCTTGCCACGGCCCACGGCCAGTAGAAGACGTCGATTGCCACCCACATACCGGCACCCGTCATCGAGACGACTATCATCACACAGATGCCCCTGCGGACGAGGCTCCCCCAGGTGCTGTGTCCCGCGAGAATCGCAATCACCCAGACGACCAGGGCCACCAGCGCCAAGAGCCCCGCCATCATAAGCGTGCCGCCGACAGCGTAGATCGCAAAGCTGAGCACGCCTGAGGAAGGAGGCCACTCGACGGGTCTTTCGGCCCGAAGGAAAAGGACGCAGGACAGGATGATGACTGCGCAGATGAGAAAGCCGGCGCCGGCCGCCCGCGTGTAGATGCCGCGCTTCTTGTGCGATTCGTCGTTGACCTCGGACATATTGCAGCGCCCTCTGCCGGGGATTTGCCGCCGCTAAAGGAGGCTTTCTTATTGTGGCCGCCCGCGCACGCCGCCGTTTTTCCCGCTGGAAGCCCCCCGCCGGCCACGCAGGCAGTCTACGGCCGCCTTCCGGGCGGGTCAAGACAAAACAGCGGACTCATTTTTCTCTTGTAGTATGCCTCGGCGGCGGATAATTTGTGTTCGATGATGGCCGGTATGTCTGTTTGCCGTCCGGAAAAGGTCACCATACACTGAGGCTGTGCTTGCCCACCGCACAAGGAGGTCTCGATTTGAAATCGCTCAGTGAAGGGCCCGTTCTTTTCATAGGGTCCGGGCCGTACAGGATTTCGCAGGAGATACGGGGAAACATATTCGCGCACTCGTGCCTTGCCTGCCTCAGGGACAAAGGTGCCCCTTATGTTGTTATGGACAATGACGCCGCCGGCGTATTTCGCGAAGAGGCCGGCGCACGGGACATAATATGCAGGCCCTTCGATGCCGGGAGCATCGCCGAGGTGATAGATTCCACCAGCCCATCGATAGTTTGGCCCGTGTGCGCCGGCAGACAGGTCCAGGGGCTTGTAACGGGCGTGCTGGAGGAGGCCGGTTCGGGCGACCTGCTTCCCGGGGGGCCGGGGGCGTACAGAGGGGCCACGGA
>JAGHCE010000251.1 GCA_021160625.1 Planctomycetota bacterium
GCCCTCACAGGTGGAGGATCACATCGGGGAGGTTTTCGAGGGGCTCTACGAGCCCGAAGGCGGGCTTATGATGCTTGCGGAGATAGAGCCCGACGTTCCGCTTGAAAACGTCGAACGGATATGCACCGTCCTGGAGAGGCTTTGCCGCCTGCCCGACCCGGACGAACTGTAAGCGGCACCCGGAATCCGCCGCAGGTTGTGGCTTCCACGGCGGGTAAACCTCGCCGCACGTGTATCATTTTCACCACAGAGTTACCCAGGCACGGAGAAACACGATTGTAGGGGCGTGATTCATCACGCCCGCAGGTGAGGCGCGTAAGGAATATTGGGCGCGATAAATCGCGCCCCTACAAGTGCCACACAGCCCTCCAGAAGGTCAGTTGATTGCCACGGGCAACATCCGTGGCCAATGTAGGGTGAACTTTAGCCCACGCGTATCACTGGTGGGCAAGCCGCCAGTGCCACATAGCAAAAAAAGGGGGCGAAGTTCCCTATTCGGGTCGCACGGTGGGACGGCCGACGCAGTAATATGTGAAGCCCATCTCGGCGAGCATACCGGGATCATAGATATTGCGGCCGTCGAAGATTACCGGGGACTTCATCAGGCGTTTTATCTCGTGGAAGTCCGGCGAGCGAAACTCGTTCCACTCGGTGGAGATTACGAGGGCGTCGGCGCCTTCGAGGATATCATAATTGGACGCCGAGAACTGCACGGTTTCCGGCAGCACCTGGCGGGCGCGGTCGATGGCTTGGGGGTCGTGGGCGCGGATGTCTGCGGCGGGCCACTTCGCAAGGATCGCGTCGATAATCCAGACGGCCGGCGCTTCACGGACGTCGTCGGTGCGCGGCTTGAAGGCCAGGCCCCAGAAGGCGAGCCTCCTGCCGTCGAGGTCATTATCGAAGTGGGCGGCGATGCGTTGGAGGAAGCGTTCGCGGGCCAGTCGGTTCATGGTGGTGGCGGCCTCGCTTGAGAACATCTCGACGCCGTTGGTCCTGCCCAGGTGGGCCAGGGATCTGAGATCCTTCGGGAAGCAGCTCCCGCCGAAACCGACGCCCGGAAAGAGGAAGCTCGACCCTATGCGAGTGTCGGCGGCCATTCCCCGGCGGATTTCCTCGACGTCTGCGCCGACGGCCTCTGAGAGCGCGGCCACCTCGTTGATAAACGAGATGCGGGCGGCCAGCATCGCGTTTGAGGCGTGCTTGGTCATCTCGGCCGAGGCGGTGGCCATCGCCATAAAGGGTTTGCCGGTGCGCAGGAAGGGCGCGTAAAGACGGCGCAGGGTCTCGCGCGCGGCCGGGCTTTCGGCGCCGACAACGACGCGGTCGGGCCTCAGGAAATCGTCGATGGCAACGCCTTCTTTCAGGAACTCCGGGTTGCTGGCAACTTCGAACGCCGTGTCGGTGAGGCTTGAAATCTCCTCGGTGATGCGCGCGCACGTGCCTGCGGGGACGGTGCTCTTGACGACGATGAGTTTCGGCTCCTTCATCGACGCGGCTATGGCGCGCGATACCGCTACCACGGCGGACAGGTCCGTGGCGCCGTCGGGCGCCGGTGGTGTTCCGACGCAGATGAAAATGATTTGAGCGCTGTCGACGCCGGCTGCCAGGTCCGTTGAGAATTGAAGCCTGCCCGCAGCCTGGTTGGTCTTGGCGAGTTCGGCAAGCCCCGGTTCGTGGATGGGCACGCTGCCGCCGCAGAGCATCTCAACACGCCGAGCGTCCTTGTCGACGGCGACGACGTTGTTGCCCATCTCCGCAAAACACGTCCCCGTGACGAGCCCTACGTAACCACAGCCTATAATGCACAGTCTCATTTCGTGACGATGCCTCCAACCTGGAATCCTGTTTCAGAAAGGTGCAACATCTCCCCAAACGGCATATACGCCGACAGTGTATCAATCGTCAAATCCCGCCGGTTGCGTTAGGGCAATTGCGCAGCCCGCAAAAGCGTGTCATTTTCACCACAGGGGCACGCAGACACAGAGAAACACGATGTAGTAAATGATGTAGGGGCGCCGCTTGCCGCGCCCGCGGAAGGTCAGTTGATCGCCTCGGACAACGTCCGTGGCCAATGTAGGGTGGGCTTGGGCCCACGCGGAATAAACGACGGCGGACAAGAATGTCCACCCTACGTAGCCACCAGTGGCACATAGCATTGTAGGGGCGCTGGTTCACTCGCGCCCGCGGAAGGTCGGTTGACTGCCGCAGACAACGTTTGCGGCCCCCATAGCAAAGAGGGGTCGAAGCCCTCCGGAAGGCCGGTTGACTTCCCGGCACAACGTGCCGGCCCCTATAGCAGAAAGGGGTCGAAGACCGCCCCTATTCCCAGGTGACCAGTGACGGGGCACAGGGGACAGTTACGCACTCGCAGTTCGGGACGGCCCTGACGGCGAAGCCGTACTGGCCGCTCTGCTTGCAGGGGAACTCGGCGAAGTATGTGATCCAGCCGTCGTCGTTTACCTGTTGCTGCATGGTAATGGTTTCAAGGTGGGTGATTTTCCCATACGGGTCGATAAGGCCGTAGACTGCCTCTATTCGGACATCCTCTGGTGTGAGGCTGCCGAGATGTGCGCGGACCTTCAGCGGAATAGTGTCGCCGACGAGGATGGTCGTTTTGGGGAGCTCGCTCTGGGTTTCCAGGGTGATCTCCGGCCACGCCTCGGCCAGTTTTGAGCGCCAGGCGGCGGTTTCTTTAGCCTTGGCGAAGGTGTCCGCGCGGAGCTTCAGCGTCGCGTCGTGGGCCGAGAAGTAGGCGCGTTCGGCGTACTCGCGCACCATCCGGTGGGCGCTGAAGCGCCAGCCGAGGGATTTGAAGCAATCCTTCATCATCTTGATCCAGCCGCGGGGCAGGGCGGTGCGGTCGTGATCATAGAAGAGCGGGACCACCTCGCGTTCGAGGATATTGTAGAGAGCTTCGCTCTCGACCCGGTCTCGTTCCTTGGGGTCACAGACATCGGTGCCGCCGCCCAGCGACCAGCCGACATCCTGGTTGTAGCCTTCGGCCCACCAGCCATCGGTGATGCTGAGGTTCAGGACGCCGTTGGCGGCGGCCTTCATACCGCTGGTTCCGGAGGCCTCCATCGGGCGCACGGGGGTGTTGATCCAGACATCGACGCCCTGGACGAGGTAACGGGCGACGTTAATGTCGTAATCCTCAAGGAAGACCACGCGGTTGCGCACATCGGGGCGCCGGGCAAAGTGAATGACCGATTTTATGAGCTCCTTGCCCTCGGTGTCCTGGGGGTGGGCCTTCCCGGCGAAGAGAATCTGCACGGGGCGCTCGGGGTGAGTCAGCAGCCGTTTGAGGCGTTCAGGGTCCTTCAAGAGCAGCGTGGCGCGCTTGTACGTGGCGAAGCGGCGCGCGAAGCCGAGCGTCAGCGCCTCCGGCTGGAGCGCCTCTTCGGCCATTTTCATAGCGCTGGAGCCCGCACCCTGGCGGGCGAGCTGTCGGCTCAGGCGCTTCCTGACGAAGAACACGAGGCGTTCCCTGCGGGCCTGGTGCACGCGCCAGAGCTCGCTGTCGGGGATATCGTCGATGTTTTCCCATACCTCGGGGTCTTCGGGGCTTTCCTTGAACCGTGGCGGGAAATACCGCTCAAAAAGATCGGCAAGGTCGTGGCTTAGCCACGAACATGTGTGAATCCCGTTGGTGACGCTCGTGATCGGGACCTGGTCCTCAATGAGGTCCGGCCAGAGGCCCTTCCACATTTCGCGGCTGACGGCGCCGTGGAGCTTCGAGACGCCGTTGGCGAAGGCCGAAAGGCGAAGCGCCAGCGCCGGCATCGAAAAGGTCTTGTGGTCCTGTGTCGTCTTGTCGGCGGCGCCGAGCGCGGCGAAATCCTGCCACGAAAGGCCCATCCCGATTGCGTGGGGGGCGAGATATTTCTTGACCATGTCGATGTCGAAAACCTCGTTGCCCGCCGGGACGGGTGTGTGCGTGGTAAAGACCGTGGAGGCCTGGACCACCTCGCGCGCCTGCTGGAACGTGAGGGCCTCGTCGGTTACAAGCTTCCTGATGCGTTCGAGGGCCAGGAAGGCGGAGTGCCCCTCGTTGACATGATAGACCGTCGGCGACAGGCCGAGGGCATCGAGGGCCCTTATCCCGCCGATTCCCAGCACCAGCTCCTGGCGCATCCGCATATCCCGGTCGCCGCCGTAGAGCTGGTCGGTTATATCGCGGTGCTGGGGGCTGTTTTCGGGGATGTTGGAGTCGAGAAGGTATAGAGGAACCCTGCCGACCTGTACCTTCCATATCTGGAGGTGCATCTCGTCACCGGCGATGTCTAAGGAGATTTTGAGGGGGTCGGAGTTTCCATCGCGAAGGAGCGTGACGGGCATATTGTACCAGTCGTTTATGGGGTAGGCCTCTTCCTGCCAGCCGTCGAGGTTGAGGCGCTGACGGAAGTAGCCCTTTTGGTAGAGAAGACCTATGCCGACGAGCGGCAGGCCGAGGTCGCTGGCGGACTTCAGGTGGTCTCCCGACAGGATGCCGAGACCGCCGGAATAAATCGGCAGCCCCTCGTCGATGCCGTATTCACAGGAGAAGTAGGCGGTAAGGAAACCTTGCTTGTCGCCGTGTTTCTTGGTGTACCAGTTTTGCCTGTTGATATAGTCCTGAAAATGTTCGTAGACCCGTTCGAGGTCGGCCACGAAGCTCTCATCCTGGGCGGCCTCGTCGAAGTCCTTCTGGCTGAGGCGGCCGAGCATCTCAACCGGGTTCTGGTAGCATTCCTCCCAGAGCTTCGGGTCGAGCCGGATGAAGAGCCTGACGGCCTCCCAGTTCCAGCAGAACCAGAGGTTCATCGCCAAGTCATGCAGGTGCGAGATTCTCTCGGGGATGTTCGGCGCTGCATGAAATGTCCTTACCTTCATTGTGCACTCCTTGAATGTTGGGCAAGGGTTTCCCTGTGGATTTGGTTCTCGCGCTACGGTCACAATCGGCACTTGGACGCCGGAAACTCAAGCAAATCACCGCCCGGCCGCGTGGGCTGCTTGCCGGCTGCAAAGTGGTTTGAAGAAAAGGCGGTGTCTGTGCGTCTTTAAAGGCGGGGATTGTGTGAGATTTTTGTGTTTTGCCTTTTGTGATCGGCTTGTAGAATTGCCGTCTTGGGAAGTTGGCGCAGGAAGCGTTACTTTTGAAAGGAGGTCGCGGATGCGAAGTTCTCTTGCGGTGGTGATGATTGCTATGCTGGCGGGTGTCTTTCTTTGCGGATGCACCCAGAGCGCTTACGTCAATCCCGACGAGCCGGACGCTCTCGGCGGAACGGGGATCGACTCCCAGGACGTCCGCAGCGTTGTCCAGGAGATGGCGCGGGACCTTGTCGGCGCGGACTGCATAGCAAATGCCGAGCACAGACCCGTCATCGCGGTATTGCCCGTGAGGAATGACACGGCCTTCCGTATCGACACGGACCTTTTCACGCGACAGCTTCGCAATATGCTCATCAAGCACGCCGGCTCGAAGGTGACATTCCTCGCGCGCGACCGGATGGCGGCGGTGCAGTACGAGCGCGAGGCCAAGCGCGGCGGGGAGGTATCATCCTCCGGCGAGAAACAGGTCTTCGGAGCCGATTACTTCCTCACGGGGACGCTCCTGGGCCTGCACAAGAGCGCGAAGGGCAAGCGCAGCGACTACGTCTACTACTCGTTTGAGCTAATCGACGCCGAGTCGTCCGCAGTCATCTGGGCAAACGATTACGACGTGAAAAAGGTCGGCAAGCGTGGCGTACTCTACCGCTGAGGACACTGCCGCTGGTTCTCTCGAAACGCATCAGGCTCCTCCAGGGATGTCTCGATGCGGCCCTGCGCGCGTTGGAGGTTCGCCCTCAAGTACAGGGGTGGATGGTTCCCGGGCCGGGCGGGCCCTGTCGGTCATTGCCGCTTTGCTGGTGGTTGTCCTCTTTATCGCCGGCTGTGCCGCGTCGCGCCCGGAGGGTGTCAAGGAGTATTACGCCGGAGAGTACCAGGCCGCCAGGGATATCTACACGGAGAAGATGGACACCCAGCCCAATTCCGCGGCGCTCTATGCCCTCCTGCTTGGGACGCTCGAACTCACCTCGGCCAATGTTTACGAGGCACGGGAGTGCTTCATAGAGGCCACCGGCATTATGGACAGCTTCGCCGCCAAGGGCGAGGCAGGGGCCGTCGTGGGCCAGGAAGCCTCCAAGGAGTACAAGGGCGACCCCTACGAGCGGATGATGGCGCACTGGTACCTGGGGCTTGTCGACTATATGCTCGGCGACTACGACAAGGCGATCCCGGATTTCAAGGCGGCCGCGCTTGCCGACGGGGGCTCGGGCGAAGAGCGCTACCAGAGCGACGCCGCATCGGTTTTCCTTATGCTCGCAAAGAGCTACCAGGCTATCGGCGCATCCGACAAGGCCGCCTATGAGTTCCAGGGCGCCGTCGCCGTCGAAAACCCCTCCCTGGCCGGCGTGCCGCTTGCCGAGATTGTCTGCGAGGCATCGGACCCTTCGAACAACCTCCTTGTCCTTGTCGGCCTGGGAAGAGGCCCGTTCAAGTACCGGTCCGGAGAGCACGGTCGGCTTGCTAAGATCGGCCGACACGATTACCCGGAGCGCACGGCCTGGGTCTACATCGACGGGCACAGAATCGGCCGCACGCAAACGATCGAGGATATCTATTTCCAGGCCTCGACGCGCGGCGGGAGGGCGATGGACGCCATATTGGCCGGCAAGGCCGTTTTCAAGGACCTTACCGCCGCAGCGGCTGCGGAGGCGTTTGATGACGCCTGGGATTCCTCGAAATCGCAGGAGAAGCGCAGGGAGGCCCTGGTGGGTGGTATCTTGCTTACCGGTGTCAGCACTCTCATAAGTGCCGAGGCGGACATACGCTCGTGGGAGACGCTGCCGGACAGGATACAAGTGCTCTTGGCACGTGTTGAGCCGGGTGAGCACACGGTGGGCATCCGGTTTTTCGGCGATTCGGCCCCACTCGAGGGTATGAATGCAAGCGCGTCGGGCGTCGACTTCCAGGCCGGCCGCGAAACGGTTTTCTACGTCCGCGCGAGAAGGGGCGGAGCCTGGGTAAGCCCCTTGCAATGCGGCGCCGTGGAAATGCCCGGTGAATAGAGAGGTGCTTTCGTCAGTCTGGAGAATGCGCGGTAGGAGGGCTTCGCCCCCTGGCAAATGTGCGGGAGAGCGTTTTTTCATCCTTGGTATGAAAGGAGGCGTACAGTGAGGGTAGTCTGCATTATCGCCGTCGTGGCCGGAGTGATGATTGCGGCCGGTTGTGCCCACGGGCCGTATGCCGCGCCCGGATACAAGCCGGGCAGGACTTCGCTTGAACACACGGAAAGGATCGTCTACGTCGATTCGGGTCTTCGCGGGAAGGTGCGGATCGTGGAGCTCAGCAGCCTCGTTCTGGAGGACGGCCGGCTCAATGTCTACGCCGAGCTCGAAAACCGCAAGGGCAAGAACCTCGTCATCCAGGTCCAGACGCAGTTCCGGGGCGCCTTGGGCAGGCTTTCCAAGGACACCACCAACTGGCGTACGATAGTTATGCCGCCGCACTCGTCGACCTCCTACGAGAGTACGTCTATGAACGACAAGGCGCAGGACTTCATCATACGCGTGAAGTACGAGAAGCGGCACTAAGAACGCACAAGGCGTCGAAGACCCGCACTGGTGGACAAGCCACCAGTGCCTCATAGCCCTCGTAGGGGCGCGGCTTGCCGCGCCCTCAGAAGGCCAGTTGATCACCGCGCGCAACGCGCACGGCCCACATTGCAGAAAGGGGGCGAAGCCCTCCCTCCTATTTTGCCGAAAGTGCTTTTATCACGGCCTTGATGGTTTCGTCGTCTGCGTTTTCCCTGCCCTCATCGTCGATGATGAGGCAGTACTTGCCGGCAACGATGATGACCCTTTCGCCGAGCATCAACGCCTCTTTGAGTTCGGGTGCGCTCTCGAGTATCTTGAAATACGCATCCGACGCGAACTTGCACTTGACGACTTCGAGGTCGTTGGTTGCATCCTCGTCGATCCATACGCCGTCGATATTGATGAAGTTGCGATCCGAGGCCTTTCTCACAAGGCGGCTCCTGGCCACCCTGTCGGTCTTTCTGGCAAGGGCGAGGGCCTCGGAAGCCGCAACGGCCTGCTTGCCGGAAACCTCGGCCATACCCTGCTCCTGCGCCACCGCCGAAATCAGCTTCTCAAGCGGAACCTTCTCGTCGGTGGCGGTGCTGGTCGCGGCAATCTGCCCTTGCCGAGCCGTGCTCCTCTCATTCCTGCGCCTCGTCATCTCGGCGTCCTTACGCTCGTAGCGTTCTAAGAGCCGGCTGTAGTGTTCCTGCTCCGCAACGGGCCGGCGACCCCCACGGCGTGTGCCTCCCCAGCCCGACTGGTCCAGCGGTATCGGCGCGGGGCGCGTCCTGTCCGTGACGAGGTACGACGTGTAGGGCGTTACGATGCCGTATTCCTTCGCGAGGCGGATGACCGCGCTTTTCAGTTCCGTTTTTCCCCCGTGCATTCGGATTTCGCTAAGCAGAAACGCGATCTTGCGATTGGCCCAGATGTTCGACACGAAGGAGGCCGCCTCACGGTCGGCGGTGAAGTCGCACTCGTACCTGAACTCGAGCTTTCCCGAACGCCCCTCGCCCGTAAGCGTCACCGTGGCCGTCCCCGGCTGCCTGTACCTGCCTGCAAGGACAATCTGCGTGCCACGGAAGAAGTCCGGCGGCCTGGTCGGGTAGATGTCGTAGGCCCCGGCGTGGTCCAGGCCCACCTCGACCTGGGAAAGCAGCGGATCGCCGATCCGCTCGAAGAAGGCGGACACCTTCACCTCGATGTCCTCGCCAGGGTGAACGTACTGGTTGCAGGCGCGCGTCAGGCTGGTCAGGCTGTCCAGGAGCTTGGTGTTGACGTCGTAGCCGACGCCGAAGGAGAATATCCGTGTTGACGCCTTGTTGTTGTCCAACACATCGTCGAGGATACGGCCGACGTCGCACTGGCCGACCGTCGGCAGGCCGTCTGTCAGAAAGACGATGAGGTAGGGGCGCTGGTCGGTGGTTTTGCGGGAAAGGGCTTCCATAAGCGCGGAATGGATGTCTGTGCCGCCGGCAGCCCTTTGAGCGTCCACGAACTGCCGGCCCTTTCTGCGGTTTTCCGCAGTAGCCTCAACGAGCCGTTTGGACATCGTTTCCACGGTGTTGCTGAAGGTTATGATCGCAAAGCGATCCTCGTCGCTTAGGCTCTCGATGCAGAAGTCGAGGGCCTTTTTTGCCTGTTCGATCTTCTCGCCCTTCATACTGCCCGAAACGTCTATCACAAAGGCCACGTCCTTGGGCACGATGTCCTCTTTTTTTACGGCCACCTTCGGGCTCAAAAGCAGCAGGAAGTACCCGTCCTCCCCCTTGGGCCTGTACGAGATAACCGACGCGCCGAAGTCCGTATCGCTCAAGGAATAGAAGAGCTGGAAATCCCTGTCAAGCCGCGACGCGCTCCTCTCGAAACCCGCCACAACGTGGTGGTCGTCGATGCGCCGGATGCTTATCTCGTGCGTGGGGCTGTAGACGTTCTTTATACCGGCGCGCGCCTCGATGTCGACGTTGAGCGTAAAGTCCTTCATCGTCCTGGCGGCGTACTGTGGCGTCTTCAGGGGATAGGTGTATTCCACGAGCCCGCCGGTGGCCTGAAGCGCCTGGGTGTACTCGATCCGAACCTCTTGCGAGCCATTGGGCGGCACCGGGTAGACTGAGAGCTTGAGCAGGTTCGAGTTCATATACTCGAGAAGGCCCGGGTCGCGCATCTGCCTCACGATTGCCTGGTAGGTTCTGCGGGCCTCTCCGGCCTCCACGACTTCGCCGGTGACGAGGTTGCCGTTGACGTACATCTTGAAATCCGAAACGGCCGCGCCCTTCGGGAGCGGAAAGACGAATGTGGCTTCGAGTTCCCTCTTGTGCTGGTTCTTGAAGACCTCCACCACCGTTGTGACGGCGCCCTGGTCCTCGATGCGGACGTTCACCCGGTGGCTCTCAAGCTGCAGGCATCGAAGGCGCGGGTCGCCCGGCACCATAAACCCGGTCGCCCTGGAGGCGCCGGCAAGGGCGAATACCACTGCCGCGGCTGCAACAAACCTCTTCATAGAACACCTCCTCACGCCTGGGCCTGGACCCTCATTCTATTGCAGTTAGTGCGAAACCGCCTCGCTTTTGTTCCAACTAATTAGGGGGTCTTTGCCCCCTTTTTGCTACGTGGGACCGCAGACGTTGTCTGCGGCAGTCAACCGACCTTCCGTGGGCGAGGCGTGCCCTCCAAGGCGGGTAAACCTCACCCCTACGGATGGCAATGTAGCACTGGCGGCTGTGTAGGGGCGCGATTTATCGCGCCCTCGTTTTTCCGGTGAGAGTGCCGGGTGCGCCGGCTTATTGAGAAACTTGCACTCAGGGCCTGGGGCGTGTATCCTTGCGCAGTACAACTACGGGAAATCAGGTGTATTGAAAGGAATCCGCTTATGGAAGGCCCACGGCCGGTAAGACCCGAGGAATTTGATTCGCTCATCGAACTCATCAACTCCATTTTCACCAACGAGCACGGCCATATGCGTGAATCATTCCCGCTGCTGTTCGACTACCGAAACTGCGAGAACCTCTGGGTGTTTGTAGATAACGCCACGGTGGTCAGCCATGTGGGCACGGTTATCAATGACGTGTACGTGATGGGGTGTCGGTTGAAGGTGGCAAGCGTGGGTTCAGTGGGAACACACCAGGACTACCGAGGGCGCGGCTTGGCGGGGGCGTGCCTTGCAGCCGCTGAGCAAAGCGCCGTCGAAAAAGGCGCGTCGATCACCTTGATCAGCGGGAGCAGGAGCCTTTATGCCAGGTTCGGCGCCGTCCAGGTCGGCCGGGCGCTTGCGGTCGGCATCCCGGCGGGCGCCGCGGATCGGGGTCTCGAAGTCACGAAGGCCGCGCCTCGTGACGCAGTCGTTCTCGAAAGGCTCTACGAACGCGAGCCGGTGCGCTTTCACCGGCCGCTTGAAGACTGGAAGGCGGCTCTCAAGGCTCTCGATGTACGCTGCAGCGACACCAGGAAGCACGCGGTGTATATCTTCAGCGAACACGGCGAGCCGGCCGCCTCTTGCCTGTGTTCCGCCAAACACGACGAAGACGGCTGGTATGCCTGGGTAAGGGAGTTCGCCGGTTCGAGAAGCCACGTTGTTGGCGGTCTTCCGGCGGCGGCGGCGGCCCTGGAGGCGCCCTCCATAAAACTTAAGGCCCCCGATTTCGACCCCGTTCTGCAGCACGCCATCGCCGCAAAGGGGCTTTCCGGCCGTGTGGACTATCTCTTAGGGCATACCGTCAAGGTCTCGTCGCTCAAGAACTTTGTGCGGGACCTCAAGCCCTGTATCGAGGAGCGCCTCGGCCGCGCTGGGGCCGGCGGGCTTGCCTTCCAGGAGGGCCCCGACGGGGCATACGATGTCATTGTCGGCGAAGAGCACCTGCCGCTGGCGCCGGCGGCGTTTACGGCGCTTGCCTTCGGCGGTCCTGCGCAGGAAGCGCCTGAAGGCCCAGGCGAGATGCAGGTGCTCGGCGGGATTTTCCCCGTGGGGCTGCCTTTTCCGGGTCTAAACTACGTATGAGGATGCTGTGAACCGCGCACTGTCTACTGCAGCCGTCGTTGCCTTGCTGCTGGCCGTTACGGCCGTGGGCGCAGTCGATGAGCCCCCCGGCGACTCCCGGCATGCGACGCTCGTCATCCTGAACTTCAGGAGCGATTTCGACTCCGGCGACGTGGGCGCACGCGTGGGCTATTCGTTAAGGGCGAAGCTGCGCCGGTCGGAGCGCTTCATAATGCCCGATGAACTCGACATCGAGGACTCTGACACGGATGCCTCCGCGAGACCTGCGTTTGCAGACGTGGCCCTTGCCCGCGAGGCCGCACATCGCTTCGCCGCGACACTCGTCGTATGGGGCGAGGTCGCAAAGTCGGGTGATACGTACGTTATCAACGCCGCGGCCCTTGACCTGGCAGGCGACGGTGCGGTCCTCTCGCTTGAGAAAACCGCCTCGTCGCCACGCAGGCTCGCCGCTACCTGCCGGGAACTGGCCGACGAAGTCGCAAGGCACTTTGCCGGCGAAGGTTACATCGAGGTCTATCCGTCGAAGTCCACCGAGGGCTGGCGGCGAGTCGGCGCGAACCTTGTCAAGAACGGCGACTTCGAAAAGGGCCGCACGACCCCCGACGGCTGGGAAGCCCTTGACGGCCTGTGCTCCTTCTGGGACAAGGACCCCGATGCGAAATACGGCCGGTATGTGCGAATGGATTCCGACGTCTACCTTGCCGAGTGGCGGCAGTGGCGCTCACGCTTCGAGGCCGGCGCGCCTGCTTCAAGTGCTCCTGCTAAGACACCGACGTCCGGGCCGAAGTACAATACCGTCGCCGGCACCTACGGCGTCCACCTCTACAGCGACCCCGTCAAGGTGACGCCCGGCGCGACCTACTCCATCGAGCTCGATGCCAAGGGTCTCCAGCAGGGCTGGCTTTTTTTCCCCAAGGTTTTCATCAAGGGCTACGGCAGCCAGGGCGCTTCGATGGAGCTCTACCGCTGCTACAAGGCCGTCAAGTGCGAGCGGCCCACCGAGTGGCAGCATTTCTCCCGCGTTTTTTCACCCACCGCACGCACCCCGGGCGTCAAGACGATGAAGGTGATGATCCTGGCCTACTGGCCGCCCGGTGAATATGCCTTCGACAACATCGAGATCTACGAGGTCAAGCGCGAGAACCCGCCCATCGCACCCCCCGGCGAAACCCCGTGAAATGTCTGGCAAGTCCGTCAGCACCACGGTGTCTTCGTAGGGGCGAGGGGAGCCTGGCCTGCGAAAGGTCAAATGATTGTCGCGGGCGACGCATGCGTCGCCCCTACAGCGTATCATTGGTGGACACATCGTTATGTAAGGTGCGCCCTCCACAGCGGGTAAACTTTAGCGCACGCGGAATAAATGCCGGTGGACAAGAATGTCCACCCTACCTATTGGCTGGCGCCTGCGGAAGGTCTACTCGAGGTTTGTGTGGCGGCTCTTCATCGACTCGTTCGACTCGCCGGTGAGTTTACACAGGTGTATGACCAGCGTGTCGAGGACCACCAGGGCCGCCTGTTCGAAGAGCGTCCCCGGCATCTGGATCGACTGGACTCCGGCCCCCGTTTTGACTTTCCCCGGCACGACGAGCACCGTATCCGCGAGTTGGACGAGCCTTGAGCTCGTGTCGCCGACGACTGCGGCCACGTGTGCGCCCGCGGCCTTTGCGACCTCGGCGAAGTGGCGGGTAACGGGTGTCTTGCCTGAGCCTGAGACCGCAACAAGCAAATCGCCCGGCCCCGCAGGCGGCGCCGCCGGCTCTCCGGCTACGAATACCGCAAAGTCCATCTGCGAGAGCCTCACGGCAAACATCCTTGCCACGAGGCCGCTTCGCCCGGCGCCGGCCACGAACACGCGCCGGGCATCCCGCAGCCGGGCGGCGAGTTCCACAATCTCGTCGGCGCTTGCCGCAGCGGCCACGCCCGTTATTTCTCTCAGTATCGCTTTGACGGTTTCCTGAAAGTCCACCTGTCAGGCCTCCCTATGCCGCTGTGGCAAGCTGGGGGCTTTTTGCGGACACGCCCAAGCGGTTTCAAGCCCGCCGCGCCACGGCAACCGCGTTTCTAGTCTACGGCGGCAGGCCTTCTTTGCAAGGATGTGGGGGGGTCTTCGCCCCCTTTTTGCTACGGGGGAGGGCTTCGCCCCCTTTTTGCTATGGGGGCCGTGCGCGTTGCGCGCGGCAGTCAACTGACCTTCCGCGGGCGAGGCAATGCCTCGCCCCTATAAGCGATATGCGGCACTGGCGGCTTATGTAGGGGCAGGGCTTGCCCTGCCCGGTGCTGAGGGCGCAGCAAGCGGCGCCCCTACGGCATTTATTCCGCGTGCGGCGAGCCGCACCCTACGTCGCTCGGCACATTCCTTGGGACAGTTACGTGAAGGGATGTGGTGAAGGGACCGGGCTGTACGCAGTGCACGCTGCTGCAGGATTTCCTATGCCTTACCCCTTGCAAGGAAAACGTCCGCGCGTAACCTTGACGCCCGTAGCACGGGCAATCTGAAATGGGAGGAGGTTGATATGCGAATTGGATTTTTGAGTGAGTACGACAAGGAGCGGATCGAGTTTGCGAAAAAGAACGGCTTCGGCTGCGTGGAGCTGACCACGAGCTACTTTGCAAAGCCGCCGGAGTATATGCCGCCGGCGGACGGCTGGAAGGAGAAGGCCGCGGCGCTAAAGGCCGACTATGACGATGCGGGGCTCCGCATTTCGTCCATCGCCGGCTTTTACATCAACCATATGGATCCGAAGATTGAAGAAAGCGCCAGGGACACCGTCCGCAACACGATTCTCTTCGCCGAAGAGATAGGCGTGCCGGTGGTGGCCGGTTTCGCCGGGCGCATTATGGGTGAGCCGCTTGAGGCCAGCCTCCCGAAGTTCAAGGAAATCTGGACCGAGCACGCGAAATTCGCCGAGGACCACGGCATCCGCATCGCCTTCGAGTGCTGCCCGATGGGAAGATACAACAGCCCCTCAGGCGGCAACAACTGCATCTCGACCCCCGATATGTACAGGAAGTGCCTTGACTCGGTCGACTCCGAGGCCCTCGGCTTCGAGTATGACCCCAGCCACCTTGTCGGCCTGTTTGTCGACCCGGTGGCGAACATTCGTGAGTTCGGAGACCGCATCTACCACGTCCACGCGAAGGGCGCGCGCGTCAATTGGGACATCGTCAACCACTACGGGATATGGTACCCGCAGGCCATCGAGCACTGTATGCCCGGTTTCGGCGACGAGGACTGGGGGCAGATAATAAAGGAACTGCGCCGCGCCGGCTACCACGGCGACCTCAATATCGAGGGCTGGCATGACCAGGTCTTCCGCGACAGCAAGGGCCGCAAGCCCGAGGATATCCCCGACCCGGCCCGTGGCCCCGCGGCTCCCGACCTCGAAGATGCGGGGCTCCTTATCGCCAAGAGGCACCTCGAACAGTGGATCCCGGAAGGCTTCTGATACGGCGGTTGCCGGGCCCGCCGCGACACAGTGCGCACGCGAAAAGAATGCGGTAGGGGCAAGGGGAGTCTGGCCCGCGGAAGGTCAGTTGATTGCCACGGGCAACGTCCGTGGCAAATGTAGGGTGGGCTTCAGCCCACGTGTATCATTGGTGGGCGACGAGTGTTGCATACCGCCTTTAATCGGCGGGGGAGGAACGAAATGGCGAAGTTCCAACTGCGGATTGCGAACGCTGACACTAACGACCTGCGAGATTACGACCGCCTGGCGGCGTTCGTGAAGAAGTCCGGCTTTCACGCGATGTCTTGCGGGGCGCTCTTTGAACTCAGCGAAGCCCAGATGGCCGACCCGCTTGATTCGTGGGTGCGATTCACGGCGGGGGCCGCCGGGATAACCAAGTTTGTCGAGACGGCGCTCGTCAACGCCGTCTTTTCGAAGTCGCACATCGAGAAGAACGCGGCCTTGCTGGCCGAGAAGTCGAAAATCCTTGCTCGGCACGACCTCAAAGGAGCATTCCGGGCACTTGAGCCGCAGTGGCTGCCGGAATCGTTTTACGAAAAGCACCCTGAGATCCGCGGTCCGAGGGTCGACCACCCAGGCGTGGCCCGGAGCCACTACTACAGTCCCTGCATCGACCGGCCGGAGGTGCTCGCGCATTACCGCGAGGCGGTGCGCAAGCTCTTTGAGATTGCGCCGGAGATGTTGGTTTTGAACCTCTGGGGCAACGACTCAGGCGCCGGCATATGCTGGTGCCACGGCCTCTATCCGGGCCGAAATGGGCCGGACTTCTGTCGGAACATCCCGATGGGAAAGCGCATTGCAAAATGGTTCAGGGCGATGCTGGCAGGGGCAAAGGATGCCGGAGGGAAACTCGAGATAACTCAGAATACTCATGCCTTCGGCAGAAATGACACGTACGAAATTCTCGCCGCCCTGCCGCGCCATACACGTCTGGCGGTGGGAACCGGGCCGTTCCCCAACGAGCCGTTTGTCTGCCCGGAGTCAAGGGATCTTATCAAGGCGTCGGCCGAGGCGAAGCGCCCGGCGATCATTACGCTCGATCCAACGATGGTTTACCCGCTGGGGCCGGTTGCGCGCCCGCCGGTGGTTTACTTCGTCTTCGACGCCGTCCGGGAGGCGGCCAAAAGCCCTGCGGCGGCAGTGGCGGTCGGGGGCATCGCGCTCGGAGCCGACGGGGTGTCGGCGTCGGCCGAGGCGGTGGTTTCGGCGCTTTCACGCACGCCGAAGACGTGGGCGGACATCGAGCGCGGCGTCTTGCGGATTGCCGGGGGGCTTGTGGGGCGCGACCTGTCGACGGCGCTTGCCTCAGCCTGGCACGATGTCGACGCCGCCTGTCGGATATGGCCCAACAACGGCGACGTCAACCATCATCTCTACCCCTTTTATTCGAGCCTCGGCGACAGGTGGCTCGTGCGGCCGATCGTGCCCGCGCCGGAGAGGCTCACAGCAGATGAAAAGGCCTACTACTCGGTGCACCGGCACGGCAGCCGGGATCCCGTCTTCGAGGATTCCTTCTTCATCTCGGAAAGCGTCAAGAACTATCACGTGGACGACTTCAAGTGGCCGCTGGGGGCCTACAACACGATGCTCTCTCATATGAATCGTGCCGTGGCGACGCTCGAGACGGCCCTTGAGGCCGCCGGCGACACGCAGGAGGCCCGGCGGCTCAAGAACCAGTACTACCACGTGGCCGCTCTGCGCGCCGTGTGGCGCAACCAGAGAAACGTCCTGCAGTGCGGTTCGATAATCGAATTTGTCACCGGGCAGCGCCTCAGTGAGTTCGAGGAGCAGGCGGCCACCTACCGGCGGCTGTTTTTGGAAGGGATGGACGACGAGGTGGACAACACCCGCGAGATGATCCGGCTCATCAATGAATCCTCGGAGAAACTGATATCCACCGGCAAGCGGGAGTCGTCGTTTGTCCTGCCGGAAAACCTGGTCGAACTCTTCGAGAAAAAAATCGCCCTTATGCAGGCGCACCGAGGCGACATCGACGCGCTCTTCCCCGGTGTCGGCGAGGACGATTTCAACCCGGAGACCTATGGGGATATTGATGAAAACCTCGACGCCGAGGGCAAGTGAAACCGTGGGCCAATAGTCCATCCTGCGCGACCGTGGAACCACCGACGGGGAGAATGGACGCTGTGGGCATTCCCGTCTGCCGGCATTTGCTGTGCGTGCGCTGTGATAAACCCGCTTGCAGTGGCGGCCGACCGGCCGTCACTTGCCTTATCTCCTGCGCTGGTCCAGCCACGGCGCGTCTTCTACAGGCGCACCGTGGAAAGTTTGGTCGTTGCAGAGATTAGTCGTCGTCGGTTGTCGTGTCGGCCCACTCGTAGGTCGGGTCGGTGAAGGTCTCCGGAGGGCAGTTCGGGAAGAGCAGGTCGATGTCGCCCTTGTGCGCCTCCATAATGGACATCTTCTTGGCAAGCTGCTCGGGGAGGTTATCCGGCAGGACAAATGACTGCTCCTTGCCAGTGGAGAACAGCGTTATCTCGGAGTCGGCCATCATCTTTATTATATTGCGGCAGTTTTTGATTTCGTCGTCGACCGCCTCGAGGAAGAGCCGGCGGTAGGTGCCGGGCTCGAGGTAGGATTCGTCCTTCCTGATGCCGTGCCAGTACTCCTCTTTCCTCTCGCCGGTGAAGAACTCGATGATGCTGCCGCAGCGAAAGACGTTTCTCTGCGTGCGCCAGATGGCCCGCGCTGCGGCGACACGGTGGTACTGCAGCGTGAATCGCTTCTTTGTCATCTCGTCGGTTATGCCGTCAAGCTCGGTTTCGAGAGTGGCGACGGCCCGGTTCATATAAGCTATCATCTCGTCATAGATCGCCACGAGCCACTTGAACTCCGGGGTCTCGTAGTTCTGCGTGCTCTCGGCGATAAAGAAACTGTCGAGCTGCTCCGGCGTCAGGCCGCGGCCGTGATGGCGGTGCTTGGAGTAATAGGCTCGCTCGTCGTCTGCGAGCAACGCCGGCACCGGCACGAGCGGCCGCACGAGCCACCTGTCGGCGACGACGGAGTATGTCGGGTGGAGGTGGTGATTCGTATCGGCGTTGTGGGGCCAGAGCCTCGCGGCGTGGTCCACGTCGCGCCAGGCCGAGACAAGCGCAGGGGCCAGCTTTGCGCCGACCTGTTCCTTAGCAATCTTCGCAACCCTCCGGTCGATGTCGGCACTGGACTTCGGGGGGCGTTTGAGCCCCGAAAGGATGGCCGCCGTGGGAACGGTGTCGATACCGTATTGCCCTTCGCCGACGCCTCTGACCGAGATTATCTCGGCGCCGCACCCGCCTATCTCACGCATAACGTCGAGTATGTAGTAGGGGATGGGCATTTCGACGGCCGGTTGCATCATCCCGAGGGTAGGGGCAATACTGAGGAAGATGCCACGGCGGCATTTCTTCGATTCCTCGATGAGTTTGACGGTATCTGGTCCGAAAAACGGTATGTTCGGGAAGTTGCCCCTCCTGATGACCAAGTGTGCGTGTTTCGGCAGTTTGCGGAGCGTCTCATACTTCTCGTCCCGGCTGAAATGCAGCGGCATAAGCGCCACTTCGATCTGCCTTCCGGCGTCGCTTGCGCCGTCGAGGATGGCTTTTAGCCATTTCTGGATGCGCGTGCCGAAGGGGATATCCTTGCAATAGTCCGGGCCGTTCCTGCCGGGGTAGAGGCCGGTGCACCAGCAGATTCCCGCGCCGGAATCGTTCGTGAACATCCTGATGACGCCTATCCCGGGCGCCGCCTCCAACAGTTTGCGCGTCGCCTCCCTGTAATGCGCCAGGACCTCCTCCTGGTCGAGACACGGCGACCAGTAGCGCTTGGTCGCAACCGCGGGCTGATCACAGCGCGCGCCGCGAATATGGGGGTGCTTCTCGTAGAACCACCTCGGCAGCCACATAGGCTCTAAGAAATGGACCGTTCCCTTCATCTGGTGCTTAGTAACGATCTCGGACTGCTCGGCCAAAAGTCGCGCGTTTTTCTCGATGTGGTCTTTAGAGAGAATGTCATGAACGAGCCTGGTCTCGACGAGTTTCATAAAGCTGGAGTTCCCAGCGGTGAACCGCACCCAGGAATCGCCGCCGTCTCCTATCTGGTCCTGGGTATGCTCCGCCAGCGCAGCCATACCTATTGCGTCAAAGCCGTTTTTCTTAGCCGCCACCACCAGGCGGTCGAAGACCTCCGGGTCCCTTGAACCGCCGCCGCCTATCCGCATCTTGAACCTGGCCATAAACTTACTCCTCTTCCGGATCGTCCGCCGCCAACGCGCCAAGGCCGCCGCAGTGGCAGCCCCGCATACCATATAGACCGGTTATAGAAACAGGCGATGCAATGGCAATGTAAATCCGGCCGTTTTTCTGCAAAGTGCGGCAGTCCGGGAAATATGCACCCGTGCAGCGTCGCCGCCTACGTCCCGTTTAAGGGAGGGCCCCCCGGCCAGGGCGAAAACTCGGCCGGTGTCATCTCGCGGGTGTTGACCAAAAGGCGGAATACGTCGGATCTCGCGTAATCACCCGCCACGTCGAAGTCGTAGCGGGCCTTGACCACCTCGGCGAGGTCTATGTCCGCGTAAAGGATGGTTTCTTTCCCGAATACCGGCCCGGCAAGGAATTCGCCCATCGGCGAGACTATGGCGCTGCCGCCCCTGCAGAGGACCTCGGGCAGACCATCGAGTTCACCAAATATGTCCGCGTCTTTCGGGTAGTCCGCTTTGGTGAAGTACTGACAGGATCCCAGGAGGTAACAGCGCCCCTCGAACGCGATGTGCCTCATACTCGGCGGCCAGGAGTCGCGATCGTCGACCGTAGGCGCAACGTATATGTCGATGCCCTGGGAATAGAGAGCCATTCTGGCCATAGGCATATAGTTTTCCCAGCAGCACAGGCCTCCTATTCGGCCAATTTCGGTTTCCACAACGGTCAGCGTGCTCCCGTCGCCGTCGCCCCAGATAAGCCGCTCGGCCGCGGTAGGTTTGAGCTTGCGATGCTTGGCCAGGAGGGCGCCGTCAGGTCCGAAGTAAAGAAGTGTGCAATAGAGAGCACCGGCGCCGAAACGCGTTTCCCGTTCGATGACGCCTATGGTGACAAAGACCTCGGCCTCTCGTGCGGCGGCGCCTATGGCCTTTGTGGCGTCCCCCGGCACCTCCACCGCGTTTTCCCAGTAGCGTTGCCAGACCAGCCGGCCTTCGGGCTTTCGCACGCCGACAACCGTCCCGAAACCCAAACCCCTCGGATACCCCGGAATGCTCGCCTCCGGAAAAGCGACAAGCCGTGCGCCGCCGGCGGCGGCTTCCCTGACAAGAGCGCATACCTTCTCGACCGACACCTCGCGGTCGAAAAGCATCGGCGTCATCTGCACCACCGCCGCATTGAACCTTACGGAACTCTTTGCCATCTCACTGCCTTTCATCTTCATCGGCCAAGATTACGTGCGGACCATATTCCGCGTGCGGCAAGCCAATGGTGCAGGGCGGACATTCTTGTTTGCCGGCATTTATTACGTGTGGGTTACGAGCCCGCCCTGCATTGCTCACGGGCGTTATCCGTGGCAATCAACTGGTCTTCCGCGGGCGAGGCAATGCCTCGTCGCTACATTTATTTCTCCCGTGGCGGCTATCTCTCTGCGGCAAAGAGCGTGAAGAGTCCCCGGTCGTCGAGTATGTGCCTGATATGTGCCTGGCCCTTTTTGATGCCGTCGGCGGCGGCGGCCTTGTCGCTTGCGACGCCGTGGCCGGGAAGCATCACCTCGCAGTCGAGCGCAAGCAGGGCATCGAGCGTTTCGATGTACGTGGTGAGCGACGCGCTCCAATGATAATCGATCCAGCCGAGCATACCCTCGACGACGGTCGTTGTTCCGTTGTCCTTGCGGGGCTGGTTGCCGATGGCGGTGTCGCCGGAAAAGAGTATCTTTTTGCCTGCCATCTGTGTCACATAGCAGACACCGTCGAGGACGTGGCCGGGAGTGTACATCGTTTTCAAGGTGAGGTCGCCTACGGCAATCTCCTGGCCGTCGAGGAGCCACTTGTCGACCTGGATGAGCATCTGCGCCCTGCGGCTAAACGGCATATGGCCGCCGATGAGCGGACAGTCCGGGTCCAGAAGCGCGCGCGCCGTCATCGTTCCTGCGCAGATTTGGGCGCCCAGGACACCCTTCAGGAATGCGGCGCAGCCGGAATGGTCGCAGTGCGCGTGCGTCAGGAATATCTTGGTCACCTTGGCCGGGTCGATGCCTGCGGCCCTTATGTTGTCGATGATGTCGGGGCTCTCGGGCCCTGAGCCCGCGTCAATAAGCGCCGCCTCGCTCCCGCCGTCCAGGAGATAGACATTGCCGCCTCCGGGAACGGAAAGCGGTTCGCCTCCGCCCCAGGGGCCTCTTCCGACAAACCAGATACACTCGTTGACCTGTTCACACTTGCCCTTGGCCATCACTTCCTCCTCGTGGGATTCACCTGTATATTTCGGGAAAGCAGGATACCAAGGCCCGCGCGCTTTGCAAGGAGCTTATGACTGCCGCCGTGTGCTGCCGGGTCGTCCGGCCGGGGTGCAGGAATGCCCGGAGACAGCGCCCTTATGCGGTCATCTTATCCGTAGCGCCTTTCGTAGAGGTCCCCGTCGTATTCCGCCCGCCTGCCGGGGCAGTTTTCCCTCGGGCAGAGCCGGCAGTTTTCCCAGGCCGTTTCGGTAGGGAAGATGAGGCCGGAGATGCTCTTTACCGGTATCATAAGGAAGCTGTCGGTAAGCCGCACGCCGATTGCCTCCTCCGGACTGCCCAGGAGGGCCAGAAGCGAGCACTGTTCTTCGATCGGCCAGTCGGCCAGCGACCCCGGATTCATCGAGGAGGTCCTGCCGGGGCCGAAATCGGCAGTTATCTTCGAGTAGACTGCCGCCAGCGCCGCCGCCAGCGCCGCCTGCATAATCTCATCGGCCCAGTAGCGCTCCAGGATGTCGGCTTTAGCCCCGGCCCATTCGGCAAGCTCGCCGCCGCAGGTAGCTAAGTACAAGAAGACGCGGTGAGTGCCGTCAAGATTGACGCGCAGAATGCGGCTTGTGAGTCTCATCCTTTCGACAACGACGAAGTCATCGCCCCTCGATTCGACGTAGGCCTCCCGGTAGAGGGCTCTCGGCCGGGCGATGCGGAGCGCCTCGGCGATCATAGTCTCCAGGGCCTTCTGGTCGCCGCCTTCCGGGACGTGCAGGCGCCGAAGAAGGTCATCGACATTCGGCTCGAATGGAACATCGTCCAGTACAATCGCGTCCACGGATGGTACCTCGCAAGTCCTGCCTGTTGCGCCCGGCGGCTCCGGTGCCACCGGCGTTTGCAGCCGGCTCAATTGTAGGAGCGGACCTCACACGCACAAGCAGCTGAGGGCAACAGGTGAAGGCCGGTTCCCAAAAAAAGCAGGATTGCAGGAAATTGCCCCTTCCCTCCAAGCAAGCCCCTCCTACAATGCTCGCGCAATGAAACGCGCAATGAAGGTGGCCTGCCCGCACGGAGCGAAAAGGCGTATCCCTGGGTGGTCAATCAAGGTTGAATATCTCCACCGGCTCGATTGCGTCGGCCGGTTTGAAGCCGAAGACGCGCGAGTAGAAATAGAGCTCCGCGTCGAGGGCGCGCTTGATGCTCTCGGCCTTGCGGAAGCCGTGCTGCTCGCCTTCGAAGGCGACATACGCCACCGGCAGGCCCCTCGCCTGGAGACTCTCAACCATCTTCCGAGCCTGGTCGGGTGGGACGACCCTGTCTTCGAGCCCCTGGAAGAAGATCACCGGGCAGGAGAGCCGCTGGGGAAAGTGAATCGGCGAACGCTCGACGTAGACGTCGCGCTCGGCGGGGTAGGGGCCGATGAGCCGGTCGAGGTAGCGCGACTCGAACTTGTGCGTGTCCCTGGCAAGGGCCTCGGCGTCGCTTACGCCGTAGTAGCTTGCCCCTGCCTTGAAAACGTCCCGGAAGGCAAGCGCCGGCGGATATACGA
>JAGHCE010000138.1 GCA_021160625.1 Planctomycetota bacterium
AGGTCGTCCGCATCGGCGGCGACTGGCACTTCACGCCCGGCTACCTCGAAAAGGTCGAGGACGAGCATCTCAGGGAAAAACTGGCCGTCTATTTCGAGGCCACCGACTACAAGTCGATCCTGTTTATGCGCATCGAGGACGACGAGGGGCTCCTGGGGGTGATGGGCTTCGAGAGGCGCGAGGAGGCTTCGTACGACGCGGCGGGTTTCAAGTTTCTCCAGGGCTTTTGCAAGGCCTCCTCGGGGGCCCTGCGACGGGCCGGGAGGTTCGAGGGTCTCCCAGGCATTTCGCTGGTCAGAAAGGCGCAAAGCATAAGGGAGCGGGCGCTCGGGCCACGTCGGGTTCGCTTCTTCCTCAAGAGCGCCTTTGTGGCAGCAGCCATTCTGCTCTTGGTCTTCGGGAAGTGGAACCTGCGGGTAAAAGGCGACTGTCGCATTACGCCCTACCTCGCCACGCGAGCGGTGGCCGGCCAAAGCGGCACAGTGGTGGATATCTTGAAAACGGAACGCGACAGCGTCAAGAAGGCAGAGACAATCGCCCTCCTGGACGACCGGGACATAACAAACGCGATACGCGAGACCGTTCTCAAGATCAACCTTCAGAAAGCGCGCATAAATGCGCTCGCCGCCACAGACCCACCCGCCGCCAACCTGGCCAGGATGCAGCTCGAGATATTGCAGATACAGCTCGAGAGGCAGAATATCCAGAAAGATATGCTCAAGATCAAGAGCCCCGCTGACGGCGTCATCGTCACTCCCAGGGAAATGATAAACGCCTCCCTTAACGCCGCTATGAGGGCCGGCGAGCCGCTCTGCGAGATTGCCGACACCTCTAAGCTTTACCTCGAAGTCCAGATAAACGACCGTGACATAGGCCTGGTGAAGCCGGGCCAGGAGATTCACTTCCGGCTGGCGGGAGCGCCGAACGTACCGCTGGCCTGCCGGGTCCTCGACATAAGCCCGAGCACCCGCCCCGTGCCGGGCAAGAACGTCTTCGTCGTAAGGGGGCTCCTCGAGGACCCCGGCAAGGAGCACGGCCTTATGCACTTTCTCAATCTGAGCGGCTCAGCCGCCATCTCGACCGGCAAGCGGCCGCTGCTTTACATCATCTTCCGGAGCACACTTGAACGTTTACGTATCATTTTCCTGTGAGGGCAAGATGAAAAAGTACACTCTGTTTTTCCCGGCCGCGGCGGTTGCAGCCCTTGTAGCGCTGTTGGTCCAGGCGGCCCCTGCCGACGAGGCCGCAAAGCCGCTTGGCGGCACGGTCAAAGCCTACCGATCTTCCTACCTCAACGCCAGGACCATTGGCAACGTCTCCGTGATATATGTCGATGAGGGTCAGTTTGTGGAGAAGGGGCAGCCGCTGTTGCAGATGGACGACACGCTCGAGCAGGCCAACTACAACCTTGCAAAGTCGCAGTCCGAGGACAAAACGGCCCTCGAGGCCGCCGAGGCCTTTCGCGACCAGAGAAAGAGAGAGCTCGATCGCAACGAGAAACTCTGGAAGAAAGGCACAATAGAGAAGGCGTCCTACGAAGTGGTCAAGTACGCCTACACCGCCGCCGACATCGACGTCCGGGCAAAGCAGGCCCACCTGGATCAGCTTGCGGACCTGGCTGCGTACCGCAAGGCCGCCGCCGACCAGTACGAGGTGAGGGCGCCCTTTGCCGGCATAATCGTGGAGAAGCTCATAGAGGTGGGCGAGACGACCTATCCCCTCGACAAGCGGCTTTTCCACCTGGTCGACATTTCGAAGGTCTATGTCGAGGTCTACCCGGACATCACGTTCCTGAAAAAAATCAAGGTGGGCCTGCCCGTGAGAGTGACGACCGAGCTTTACCCGCAAAAGGAGTTCCACGGCCGGGTATCATCCATCTCGGTATCGACCGAGATCGGAGGCGAGAACTTCGGGTTCAAGGTCCTCGCGGACAACCCCGACGGCCTCTTGCTGCCTGAAATGAAGGCCTCCGTCACAATCGAAGCAGGGAAAGAAAGCGTCCAGGCCCCGGCAGCCGCCCCAGAGAAAGGCGAAGAAGAAGACGCCGAGACCCCACAGAAAGCAGAAGAGCCCGCAGAATGAAGCTCTCTAACTGGCGCCAGCTCAAGGTAAGAACCGACCTGGTAATCTCGACCCAGATCCAACAGGGGCAGACTGTCCACGTCGTTAAGGATCCGATAACGCTGCGGTATTTCCGCCTGCGGCCCGCCGAGTACGCGATAATGAAGATGCTCGACGGCAAGACCCCCGTCGACGAGGTAAAAAAGCGCCTCGCGCTGCTTGGCCATGATATCGACGACGAGAACCTGCAGGTCTTCCTGCAGCAGCTCGGCGCGGCGAATTTCTTCGAGAACGTCCTGCCGAACCAGTCCGAATCCCTCTACCGTATGGCCCTCTTGCGGCGCAAGCAGAAGAGCCTCTGGACGCAGATAAAGCGCATCTTGTTCATCAAGATACCGCTTTACGATCCCGACCGTCTCTTTGACCGGATTATGCCCTGGATACGCTTCCTGTGGTCGAAGTGGACTGTTATGGGCTACGGCGTCCTCTTTGTCCTCGCGCTGTCGGTGGTAATCGCCAATTTCGGCGAGGTGCGCCACAACGTCAGCTTCACGTGGCTGCTGGCGCCGAAGAACCTGGCCATTTTCTGGGTTATCTTCATATTCATCAAGGGCCTTCACGAACTCGGCCACGGCTTTACCTGCAAGTACTTCGGCGGCGAGGTCCATGAGCTCGGCATACTCGTGCTGATTTTGACGCCCTGCCTGTACTGCAACATCACTGACGCTTGGATACAGAAGAAACACTCCAGGAAGTTTTATATGAGCTCCGCGGGCATAGTAACGGAGCTCATCATCGCCAGCTTGGCCGCCCTTGTCTGGTGGATCACGGATACCGGAGCGATCCACGCCTTCGCCCACCGCGTGATGCTTCTGGCCGGCGTAACGTCCATCCTCTTCAACGGCAACCCCCTTATGAAGTTCGACGGATACTACATCCTGAGCGACCTTCTGGGTATGCCGAACCTGCGCTCCTCGTCGCTTTTCTACATCCGGCAGTTTTTCAGGAAATATATCCTGGGCATCGACGTGCCCGGCGCCTCCATTTTCATAAGGGAAAACACGATCAAGCTTTTCTACGGGCTGGCCTCGCAGACCTGGATATTCTACGTAATGTTCAGAATCGTCAGGGGCATGCTCAAGCGTTTCCCGCCGTTGGGTGTGTGGGTGCTCATCACGACGCTCTACGGGCTGATCCTGCTGCCGGTGGCCCGGATTGCCAGGTTCGCCGCCAGGCGCCGGGGCAAGACCAGCGACGTCAACACCAACCGTATCGTGGTTCTCTCGGCGGTCGCGGCGTGCGCCGCCTATTTCCTCTTCCTGTACGACGTGGGGTATTCGATCTCCTCTCACTGCGTCGTCGAGCCGTCCCAAAAGCAGGTATTGTACGCAACCACCGAAGGCATCCTTGTCTGGACCCCTTTCAAGCAGGGCGACCTCGTCACCGAAGGCCGGGTCGTCGCCAGGATGGAAAACCGCCGGCTCCGGCTGGGGTTGGAGGAGTCGCTCCTGCGAAAGAAAGCCTACGATGCGCAGGCCGCCCAGGCCGACTCGCAGAGGGATTTCATCCTGCGCGACAACTACGCCAGGACCGCCCACGAAATCCAGGTCACGATCGACCAGACGCGCCGCCGAATCGAGGACCTGACAATCACAGCCCCCTTCACCGGCATCATCACAACGCCTTCCTCACACTCCCGGCTGGGCACCTTCATCCCGAAGGGCCATCGGGTCATCGAGATCGCCGCCGTGAGCAAGGCCAAGGTCACCGTAGCCGTCGCCGAGAAGGACCTGCGCTTCGTGGCCGAAGGCGCCCCGGCCCACGTCACACTGAGGAGCTACCCCTGGCGCGCATTCAGCGGCACGGTCGACTCCATATCCATATCGCCTTTCTCGTACCTCCCGAGCGCCGCCCTTTCGTCGAAAGCCGGCGGCGGCGTTGCAACGCGCCGCGGTCCGGCCTACAGCGAGGTCCCCGTCGATACGACCTACGAGGTAAATATCCTCCTGAACAACGACGAAGGGCTCCTCAGGATTGGAATGGCCGGCAAGGCGAAAATCTCCTACGGCAGCCGCAGGCTCTATGACATCATCTACACAAGGGTCCGCCAGAACATCCGCCGGTCGTTCGGCGTGTAGCAACAAGTCATTCATCCCTCGGATGTGTGGCGCGAAAATACGGTCCCAGCCTTTCCGTCGACTATGCTGACGATGCCGTTCTCTTCGGCTGCACCTGCCGGCCGCAGGGCAAGCCAGCTGTCCACGACTATCACGGCAAAGGGCTCGAAAATACGGCTTTCGGATATACTCAGGAACACCTCAAGCGCCATAGGGTCGTCCACTTCGTCGGCGACCATCCGGGCGAGCGTCGCCAAGCTGCACTGCGATCCGTATAGTCCGAAGCTTTCCTGCGGCCAGACTGCGGTATGACCCTGGGAAGGGGGATCCGCCTTTGCTCGGTTTGTCACGCGACACCTTCGGCTGTTCGTTGCGCGCGGCGAATGCCGCCGGCTTGTCCCCTCTCAATACCTACAACACCCGTCAAGTTTCCTGTATGCGTGTCGTTAGTTGTCCGTTTCCCCCGACGGGGCGGTTTGACCGCCGCCGCAACGTGCCGTATATTCCATATTGGAGAGTTGCTTCCGCGAAAATGGAGGGTTTCTGCGGGTGTCTCGAAAAATCGGCCAACTTCTCTTGAGCAAGGGGCTCATATCGTCCGGCGACCTCGCCGAGGCCCAGCGCATCCAGCGTGAGGGAAACCCCGAACTCGACCTCGCGCCGGGGGAAAAACTCGGCAGGATCATAACCCGCGGCGGCTTTGCCCCTCCAATGGACGTCGTTCGCGCCCTCTGCGAGCAGCGCTCCATCGATGACTATATGCTCGTCGGTCGGTATATCATATCGCCGTCGCTTGTCGCGCGCGTTCCGCTGGAGGTGGCAAAACGTTACAACGTCCTGCCCGTCGTGTCCCTTGACGGGTCCGGGGAGGCGCTTTTCGCAACCGTGAAGATGCCGTCGGCCGACGAGACCGCCGAGATGGAAAGCCTCCTGGGACTGGCCGTTGAGTGGCTGGAAGTGAAGGACAGGCATTTTTCCAGGATTGTCGACCGGGTCTATGCGCTGATGGTCGAGAGGGGCGTCAGTTCGGTCCGCATAGGCGAGGTGCTGGTCAGGGAGGGGCTCGTCACTCTCCAGGAGGTGGAATGGGCGCTCAGGATCGCGCAGCGCTCAAACAGGCGGATCGGCCGGGTTCTTATGGACGAGGGGCTAATCGGCGAGCAGGAGTTTTTCCGTGTTCTGGCGCACCACGAGGG
>JAGHCE010000005.1 GCA_021160625.1 Planctomycetota bacterium
CCCCTGTAGGATAGTGATTCTTGCGGTCTGTGGCAAGAGGGTTGTGCGGGCTCTCAATAAAGGCGCCGGCGATTGAGGCGTGGCCGGCGCGGTTGGGAAAGCGGCAGGCTCACATACCCCACTGCTTTTCGATTCGGGCGGCTGCGGCTTGAAGCTTCCCGCGCAGCTTCGCTCGCCTTGCCTTGGGAAAACGGACCAGCGGCACCGCAGTGCCGAGTGCCGCGACAACGCGTCCCCCGGCCTCATGCACCGGCACCGCCATAGCCGTGACGCCCGCCCCATGTTCCTCGATGCAGACGACCCAGCCCCGGCGTCGGATCTTCGGGAGCAGCCGGCGCAGCTCGGCAGGATCCCTCACCGAGCGCGGGCCGTGCATCTTGAAATCGAGCGAAGGGATTATTGCCTCGCGCTGGTCATCGTCGAGGTACGCCAGGAGCAGCTTCCCCGTCGCCAGCGTGTGCAAGTCGCCTGAGAGCGCCATCTCCGGACTGATCATAAGGGCCTGATCGGGGCTGGCCTCCCCCAAGCGCACAAGTGTGCCGCCGCGAAGCTTGGCCAGGAGCACGTACTCGCCGATCTTTCGGGAAAGCGCCTCTACCGTACTTCCCGCAAGCGCCGTCATATCCCGGCCGCTCATCCACTTACGGCTCAGACGATGAATGCGCGGCCCCAGGCAGTAAGGCGTGCCCCTTTCCCTCTGCACAACCATCTCGTGGGCCTCGAGCGTCCTCAGCAGGCTTTGGGCCGTCTGGGGGGCGAGTCCAAGCTTCCCGGCAATCCCGCCCAGGCCCAGGCCCGCCGGCTGTGCCGCAAGGAGCTCCAAGATCATCACGGCCCGGTCCACAGACTGCACACTGCGAGGTCTCTTTTGCGTGCCCTTCATACCTTCCGTTTCCCCGGTGCTTGCGCGGAGGCTTGATATCCTTCGCGCGCCGCATTATCATATATGCGTATTTGATACGACTATATCGTACTGTATTTGCGACCTGTTTCAAGGGAGAAAAGATATGGAGAGCACTTTCACCACGCGGTTGAAGGAAACGGCGCGAGCGGCAGGGGCGGACTTGGTCGGCATTGCGCCTGTCGGGAGGTTCGACGGGGTCGCCAAGTCGCATCATCCTTCTTCGATATTCCCGGAGACCCGCTCGGTGGTGGTAATCGGAAAACGCATCGTGCGCGGGTGCTTGAGGGGCGTGGAGGAAGGCACGCAGTTTTCGCTCTACAACACGTACGCTATGAACTGGCTGCCGCATCGCTTTCTGGCAATGATCACGGTTTCGGCGGCGAGTTTCCTCGAAGACAACGGCAACGAGGCCGTGCCGCTTCCCAACCTGCCGACGCAGGTGCCGGCGATGGGCGTAGCGGTCAAGCCCGACGCGCCGGCGCCGAACGTGATGATTGACTTCACCGACGCCGCCGTACGTGCGGGGCTCGGTGAAATCGGCTATACAGGCGAACTTATGACGCCGGAATTTGGACATCTCCAGCGCATCCAGATTATTCTCACCGACGCCGAGCTGGAGCCCGATCCCGTCTGCGAGCAGGAAATCTGCGACCGGTGCGGCGCGTGCGTGAGCGCGTGTCCTCTCGGCGCAATCTCCGAGACCCCCGGCTCACAAATCGAAATCTGCGGCAGGCGAATGGAGATTGCGAATATCGACGCGCAAATCTGCTCACAGTGCAAAAACGGCGCGTGGCCGAACCCCTCGCACCCCAGCGGCCGGCCCGACCGGCTTGCAGCGGCCTGTATGCGCGCATGCGTTACCCATATGGAAGAGAGGGGATGTCTGGTGAATCGTTTCCGGACGCCGTTTCGGAAACGGCCGGCGTGGAAGATTGATCATAGAGGCGTAGCATCGGTCGAAAAGGGGGCCGGACTGTGAAACAGTTAACGGCGGAAATGGTCAAGGACTTCGGCATAGGGCAGGGCCTCGACCTCGTCGGCGTCGCCAATATCGAACGCTTCAAGGACGCGCCGCCGCGGATGCACCCGGCCGCCATCATGCCCGAAGCCAGGTCCGTCATCGTCGTCGCGCGGCGGATTCTCCGCGGAAGCTGGCGCGGCATCGAAGAGGGGACATACTGGCCTTCCTATACGTACTTCGGCTATCATGGGCTGCTCAACACGCTCTTCATTCCCGCGCCCCTTTACGAGACAGCCTGCTTTATCGAGGATTTCGGGTGGGAAGCGGTCCCCTACTACCCCGGCGTTCCCGAAGCCCAGCCGCCTGAGAAACCCCTTCGCCCCGGCGTGGTCGGGCCTGACGTTCACCTGGCGATCCGAATCGCGGGGGTGGCAGCCGGCCTTGGCGAGATGGGCTGGTCCAAGGTTTTCCTCACGGAGAAATTCGGGCCGCGCGTGAGGCTTCACGCAATCATCACCGACGCCGAGCTGAAGCCCGATCCACTCATCGAGCCGGGCAGCATCTGTGACCGCTGCATGCTATGCGTCGTGGGCTGCCCCTCTGACGCCATTCCAAACGCAAAGGAAAACAAAACTGTTGCGATACGGATCGAGGACAAGACCTACGAGTGGGCGGACATCCGGCTGGGACGCTGCACACTGAGCTATCACGGAGGCGACCCCACCGTATCGCCGTTTATCCACAAGACATTCCCCGGCTACGAATTCGACGTCACGAAACAAGACGTCACAGAGGACGCGGCGTACAAGCTGTGCTGGCCGCTGTCTCTGGGCTCCTGGCGCCGCACGGATGAAGACCCGTCGGGCTGGCTTATCGAGGGGCACGCGATGGTCGAGCGCTGGGGACAGGACGGAAGCTACGGCATCGGCGGCTCGCGCGGCTGTATGCGAAGCTGTTTCGACCACCTCGAGAAACGCGGAAAGACCGAGCAAACATTCCAAGGCGGCGCCTTCATCAAGCGCCCGCGCTGGATACTCCCCTCAAAGGTGGCACCGGTCGAAACAAAGCCGTAATAAGTGGCTCCAACTAACTGATGTACTCTAACGCGATGTGCCACGGCCGGTACGCTAAACTACGGGCGCATTAATCCTGTCCGGGCCAACCGGGCGAGGCATGCCTCGCCCCTACTTGACAACCAAACTGCTTGTGCTTGGAGCTACCTGTCGCTCGCCGGAGTATTCCTACCTTGGCGATATTCCGTCGTCGGTTATCTCGTAGCGTACGCCGCCGA
>JAGHCE010000258.1 GCA_021160625.1 Planctomycetota bacterium
GGGCGGGCCCGGAAGGCGCCTCGGCGGCACTGATAGAAGGCATCACCGCCGCAAGGGCAGCGGCGGCAAACACCGCAAACAAGCATCTGTATAACGTCAGGCGCAACAAAATCCCCTTCGCCTTTCGCGCGGTAGGGGTCTTCGACCCCTTTTTGCTATGTGGCACTGGTGGCTTGCCCACCAGTGATACACGTGCGCCAAGGCGCACCCTGCCTTGCCCACGGACGTTGTCCGTGGCAGCCCACTGACCTTTCGCGGGCCAGGCTCCCCTCGCCCCTACAGGTAATATGTGTGCCACGGCGGTTCTTGCCCCGCCGTGCGGAACATATTCCGCGTACGGCAAGCCAATGAGTAGGGTGGACATTCTTGTTTGCCGTCGTTTATTCCGCGTGGGCTACGAGCCCACCCTACAGGGGCCACGGGCGCTGTCCGTGGCAGTCAACTGGCCTTCCGCAGGCCAGGCTCCCCTCGCCCCTACAGATAATCTGTGGCACTGGTGGCTATGTAGGGGCGCGATTTATCGCGCCCCATATTCCTTATGCGCTTCACCTGCGGGCGTGATGAATCACGCCCCTACATCGTGTTTCTCTGTAGCTCTGTGGTGAAAGTGATACACGTGCGCTGAAGCGCACCCTACATGACTACGTGATTTCCCTGCGCGCGCACAGGGGAACGCACCCTCTTACCGCGCGAAGACCCGGTAGTTGATCTCGGAGAAGATATTGTCCTTGGATTCAATCCAGGCAAGCCAGTGCCGGTCGATCCTGTTACCTTCAATTTCGTCGCTCAGGCGCAGGAAGTTGAAAATATGTTCCCTCGTGCGTTTCTCGGCATAGGAAACCATCGTGCCGGTCGTCATTATGAACGCCCAGTCGCTTGCCTGCGCCAGGACAAGTTCCCTGGCCGCCTGGTTGAGCGCCCGGCGCACCAGTGGCGCCGGTTTCGTCAAGCGCCGCGCCAGGGTCAGCATCTTCTCTTCCGCGTGATGCAGGTGCCGGTATATCCAGTCGTTGGTGGCGTTTAGCCAGACCTCGGCGTAGCCCTTGTCTCCCCATGACGAGAAGACCGGCTGGACAACCTGGTTCTTACGGTGCTTGTTGAGATACTCGCTGGGCGTCGTGACGGCCATATCTTTTTGGTCGAAGGCAATTTTTCTGAAGAGGAAATTGAGGAAATCGGGCCCCTCGTACCACCAATGTCCGAAAAGCTCCGCGTCATAGGGCGAGATGATCAAGGGCTTTTTTCCGAGTTCCCCGTGCAGGAACTTCACTTGGTGCTGACGGTTGAACACAAAGTTGCCCGCATGCATCGCGGCCTTTTCGCGCGCCCGTGACGGGCTGTAAGGCTCCTTGTGCCGCAGTTCCACGTCGCCGGTGATGCGGTGGTACTTTATGCCTATGTTGCGCCTGACGCCGTCGCCGTGGAGAAACGGCTTTATGTAATCATAATGCCCGTCGAAACCCAGGTCCCGGTAAAACTCCCTGTAGTCGGAGTCGCCAGGGTAGCCCTCCTGGGACGACCAGACCTGCCGGGAGCTCTCGATATCCCTGCAGAATGCCGCCACCCCGTTGGGACAGTAGACGGGGGCGTAAGCGCCATACTTGGGCCTCGGCGAGCCGTGGAGAATCCCGTGCGAATCGAGAAAAAAGTGCTTTATTCCCACCTCCGAAAGGTATTGCTCAAGCCCCTCGAAATAGGCGCACTCGGCCAGCCATATGCCGCGCGGCTTGACGCCGAAATGCTTCTTGTAGTTCGCCACGGCGATCTTGAGCTGGGCTCTAACACCCTGGGGGGTCGCTATATTGGGCAGAAATGCGTGCGTCGCGGGGCAGGTGATTATTTCGAGGTTTCCGGCATCCTGGAGGGTCTTGAAGGCCTTCAGGAGGTTCCCACCAGCTTCGTCAAGGTAGACCTGCCGCGCACGACGGAACCTGTCGAGATACATACACGCCGCCTCGTGAAAAGCACGGTCCTTTTTCGTGCGCTTCACCTCTTTCTCGGCGAGGTTGATGAGCCCGTCGAGCCGGCGCAGGTACCGCGCGCAAAGAAGCGGGTCGGAAAGCATCTCACAGAGCGTCGGCGTGATCGACATAGTGACACGGAAATCCACGCCGTCTCTTCGCAGACCGTTGAAGACGTCAACCAGCGGCACATACGTCTCGGTGATGGCCTCGAAGAGCCAGTCCTCTTCCAGAAACTCCTCGTGCTCGGGGTGCCTCACAAAGGGCAGGTGAGCGTGAAGCACTATGGCAAGATAGCCGTGGCTCAAGTTGTGCTCCTTTCCGAAAAAAACAGGGGCTCAAGCAACTGTGCGCTTGTGCCCCTGGTCAAGACATTCGGGCCTCACCTGCGACGGGTGGCCAAACTCGAAACCCCGGCGGAGTGCATCCGGCCACCGCGACGGCGCTCGGCTATGATCTCGGAAAAGAAGTGGCTGCCCGCGAAACGCTCGGACATCGTTCCTGAGATGTCCATAAGCCTGCGGAACTCGTCCTCCATGATCAGCCACTCCTCGTCCACGATCTCGGAGATGCCTACAGGAGGGGTTTTCACCATCCGGCCGGACGCCGCCAAGTGAAACAGCCCCTCGGTATCGAGCACACCGATGTCCACGCGGTAGGTGGTGTCGGAGGCGACGGGGAGATACCAGTTCCCGCCTTCGAGCAGCACGGGCACATCTTCGTGAATCCCATCGTCAAGGTTATGGACTCTCACCACCCAGACGCTGACGGCCACGGTTTCCTGGAGGCGTTCACACACACCGCCGCTCAAGTCCCAGTAGACGTATATCCAGTTGGGGTCGCGAACCATTGCCACGACCTTGTCCTCACCGTACTCGTTGGGAAGCTCCGGCCCTCGGTCGACAAAGGCGGCTGCCGGTTCCTCGATCTTCGGCGGCGCCTGAATAACCGTGGAAGTCGGCTTTTTCTTCTTAGTCGCTTTCGTCGTCCGGACGCGTACGGTGCGCCTCTTGCGACGCTTGGCCATCCGCCTCTTGGGGGTTTTCGCCTTGGGCATAACCCTTTTTGCGGATACACGCGCCAAGGCGTCCAGCAGGTCGTCCTTGGCCATAGCACTGCGTCCGGCGATGCCGTAGGCCTTCGCCATTTCGTAAAGTTCCCTGCGGGTCAGTTTTTTCAGTTCACCGCGTTTCATCTCTGGAGCCCCCTCACAACAAATTCCTCTCTGCGGCCGGGCGATTCCGGGAAACACTTCACACAAGACAAACCCGCCGCAACTTCAAACAGGTATTATACAGATTGAACCCGCTCAATCAAAAAAAGTTGAAGTCATTTGGGGAAAAACAGCCGGCACAGTCCCTCACAACGGCGTTCTTTTCAGGTTCTGGCTAAGTAATACTTGAGGCTGTTGGGCTGACAGGGGCACTCCTCGGCGATCTTGAGCCCGCTGATAGCACCCTGGTCGCGCAATTCGTAAAGGCGCGGCACGAACATATCGCGAAGGTCGGTGGGGGAAATGGGATTGATGTATATCTTCGTTCCGCCCTCGAAGCCCGCCGGGTTGTTGGTCCTGAGCTTGATGAGAATGTGGCAGGGGATGTGCGCCAGGGCGTCGCGCGGCGCATAGTACCATTCCTCGTTGCAGGCGACCTGGTTTCCCATTGCGGCATGGCAGGCGTGCACGAGGGTCGAGAATCCGCGCAGCTCCTCCTCGGTGAGGTCCCAGGGCCTCAGGTTTACGGACTTCGAATAGATGCCTATGGTGGGATACCGGTGGCCGATCTCGGCGAGGGCCACGGCGTAGTCGTTCTCCGCGAATATCAAGTTCGAGTAGGCCGCGAAGTTGACAATCAGTTCGTTGTAGATATTGGGGCTCTTGCGCACGAGCTCCACCTCGTTATCGACACTCGAACCCCACTCGTCCAGGGCCACCAGCTGCGTGTGGAGGTGGTCAAACGACGCTCCCGCAGGCGCCAGCCAGTTCTGGAAGACACTCACGTATCGCGCATAGCGGTTGTTCTCGTAGATGTCGACGAGAGCGGAAATCGTGAAAGAAAGATACCGGTAATGCTCCTCGGGAGAGAGGCATCCCGCCGAACATATGTCCGACGAAAGCGTTGCGCCGTCCCTGTAATGCCTGCGCGAGATGACCAGCTCGTGCCCGCCGCCGAAGAATGCACTCGAAAGATGCCGGATGTCGTCGTCGGAAAGCGCCGCTATCTCCTCTTCGCTCTTGCCGGAAAGCCTCAGCTTCAAATCCAGCACGCGCCTGACGTGTTCGCTTCCTTGGGGGCTTTCAAGAATGCGATCCATCCACTCCTGGTTTTTGTCCGAGAGATTGTAACCGTGGTTAAGACGCCAGTAGTCGACGGTGACGATCTCGAAGAGGTTGGGGACGCGCCGGAACTCGGCCACGGTGCTGAAATAGTCACGCGTGTCGATGTTCTCCAGCACTTCGTAACGCCCGTCCCTCAGCACGAGCCTGGCCTTCTCGGGAGGGACGTTCAGGTAATGGGCGCCGCAGAAGTTGCAGTAGTCCTCCGGGTCGTGGAGTTCGATATTGCCGGCGGTTGCGGGAGGCTTGTTGACGAGGGGCTTCTTGCCGCGGCCGGGGACGGTCCAGACCTCGGTCTTCGTAAAGGGATTCACCTGCTTTATGGTGCCGTCCGGCATCGTGTAGTACATCCCGGGAAGTCCGTACATAGTGCAGTATTCCTCCGAAAGTCCGCCGCTTTACTGCGCGGATTCAATTTTTTGGGCGAAGCCCTCAAGTGCCTCTTTGTAGCGCCGTGCCGAGAAATTGAGTTTTTCCGCCAGGTCAAGCACCCCCAGCACAGCCTCGTAATCCTCCCTGTCGCGGACAGGGTCCGTAAGGCTCTCTATCCACGGCAGCACCTTCTCTTCGAGCACCTCCAGGATTATGTTCTCCGCAAGATCGCGCCTCAGGGAGAGCCCCAGCCGGTTGCCCACTTCAAGTATCGATATGGCGTTCTGGAAATGCCGGGGGCCGAGATCTCCCTTTATCGCCTCCGCCTCGGCCAGGAGGTCCTCCGTAACGAGGGAGTCCACGTCCCTCGTGTCGATCTCGACACCCAGGCGGCCCGCGGTCTCGACATATTCCGTCGCTCGCGCAAAATGCTCAACGCGCCATTCGCTGCGGCGGCTCAGGACCTCGTTGTGAAAGAGCCTCGAAAGGGCGTATTTTACCAGGCCCCGCACCTCGTAAGGCAGCTCGCTGCCGGCCGTGACCAATGCCTGGAAAAGATCCAGGTTCTCTTCGAAAAGTTCTGTGAAGTGCTCGCGCAGCTTCTCGAGGTCATTGTCGACCAGAACGCTCATTATTCGCGAAGCCACCTCCGGCAGGAGATCCCCCCACGAGATGAACCTGCCCTCGAAAACCTCCGGGAGGCTCGCCTTCTGTGCGACGAGGAGCCTTTCCCTAAGCGCATTGTGCTCAGCCTCGTCGGCGACCTTCCTGATGTAGCACCTGACATCCCTCGCCGTGAACTGTGTCACATGGTAGGAAAAGAGATCGGATTCCCCGGTCAGCCTGTTCGTGCAGCGGGCCATCCCGAAGTGCGAGTGGTACTTGTCCGGCAGCGACTCCGTGGAGAGATCCTCGACGGTGTGATTGAGCGGCCGCCAGGTGTGGGGCTTGTCGGTCAACAGCACGGACATCGCACAGGCCGCCACGATCTTCTCCATTGTCATCATCGACGGCCATACAAGGCGCCTGAAAATCTTCCGGCCGTCGCCCATCTCCGGGATATTGGAGGCGGCCGCCGCCAGGTCGGACAGCAGGTTCCCCATAAGCGGCTTGTCCGTGTACTCCTCGGCCATCTCAACGGCCTGGGCGGCGTACCTCATATTCTGCACGGTCTCGATTCCCGAGAGCTCCGCGAAGAACCACCCGCACGACGTGTACATATACATCGCGTTTCGCTGCGATTCCATCAGTTTGAGGGCCTTGACCCTGTCTTCGTCCTTGAGTTTCCCCGTGGCATGCTTCTTGAGGAAGGCGTCGATCGTTTCCTCTCGGCGATCAAGCACGACATCGACGTAGTCGTTGCGCGCGGCTCTTGGGTCCCGGAATATGCCGGAACCGTTGGACATAAAGACCTCGTCCAGGCCGGCCCTCAGGTTGTCGAAGGCGTCTCTCAAGGGCCGCCGCCACCGCTGGTGCCACCACCCCGGACCGCCCGTCGAGCAGCCGCAGTCGCGCTGCCACCTGCCCGTCCCGTGGTTGCACGACCACGCCGTGCCTTCGCCGTCGGGGCCGGGCTTGAGGTCCACCTCGACGGCGGGAGGCGCAATCTCAAGGTAGTGTGCGTAGTTGACGCTTTTCAAGCCCCTCCCAGGCCCCTCCTGGTCGAAGAAGCTGGCTAAGCACATATCGGCGAAGGGTTCATGGTGTCCGAAGGTCTCGCCGTCCGTCGCCACGTTGACGAGGCGTGTCCCGTTGTTGTCACCGGCCGCGGCCTCAAGGGCATCGGCGAAGCGGGAAGCGTCGGTCATAAGGTGTTCGAACGACATCGCCCGCGAGAGCGGCTCATCGAAGAAAAAGACGTCCACGTAACGCTGCGGGGTCGTTTGGCCCGTTTCGTCCTTCACGAAGTACCTGTAGGGCGCCCGCGTGTCGATGCAGCCGTTTGAGCATTCCGACCAGGAATCCTCACCCAGGGGGCGCGTGGCGAGCGCCTGCGACGGCGCAAGGATCGTAAACCTGATGCCGTTTCTCTGCAGGGCGGCCATAACGCGGTTGTTGACAGCGGTTTCCGGCAGCCACATTCCCTCGGGCTCGCGTTCAAAGCGCCTGACGAAATCCTTTATGCCCCAGATAATCTGCGTCTCCAGGTCGTCGTCGTTGGCCAGCGGCATAATCATATGGCTGAAGGCCTGGGCAATGGCGTTTCCGTGGCCGAGGTTTCGGTCGCGGCTTTTGTGGTCCGCCTCGATGATGCGCCGGGATATCTTGGGAGCGTGTTTCTCGAGCCACGCGAAAAGGGTGGGACCGATGTTGAAACTGATGTATTCGAAATTGTTCACGATGCCGTCTATCATACCCGACCGATCGAGAATCCGGCTCACCGTGTTGGGCATATAGCATTCGGCGGTGATCCTCTCGTTCCAGTCGTGAAAGGGGGCGGCCGACGGCTGCTTCTCGATGATGTCAAGCCAGGGATTCTCCCTCGGCGGCTGGTAGAAATGGCCGTGGATCACTACGAAACGTTCATTTTCCATACAACCGTCTCGGGCCTGGCGGCCCGGCCTTTCCTATCTCTCTACGGGAGCGTAAGTGATGTCCAGCCGCTGCGGCCGGCCAGGGGCCAGGGTAAAGTGCCACCGGGGCACCACCGACGAACACTGGTAGACCAGCTCCACCCCGTACTCGGACATACTGGCCGTGTGCACAGGGAAGGCCCAGAGCCCTGCGGCAGGGGAAAAGCGAAGCCACCATTCCACGCCCTTCCACTCGTCAACGGCACCAAAGGCATCAGTCGATTCGATGTCCACCGGCGTGGAAAGGTTGCCGATGTTGCGACGGTCTTCGCCGGCAAGGTAGTACCTGTCCGGTGCATCGCCGGCCAACAGGGCGAAATTGAACTCCACGCCGAAGTCAACATCCAGGGGAACCTTGTCCTCGTTGACGATCGTATACTGTATTGCCATATCGGGCTTCCCGTCTTCAAACGAGACGGTCTTCTCCACCATAAGCAGGCGTTTACCTTCATCGAGCCAGAGCGCCCCGTGGCGGACCATCCTGAGCGTCGTACGGGGGCCGTCGGACTTCACGTCGAACTCGTAGGGCATATTCACGAAATCGCCCATCTCGCCGAACCGGCACCTGCTGAAGGCCTTGAGCTGGGTGCCCTGCTTGAAAAAGTGGTCGATGAGGCTTTCCTTTTTGTACCAGTCGTAGGTAATCTTCTGTGCGACGCTGGGATCCCTCAGGCGGACGGCGTCGTGTATGCTGCCGACGTTGTTGGAGGCTTTCGCCGAGTTGGCGAGTACGGCCCTGTGGTACGACTCCCGCCGCCTGGTCAGCGTCGCGAGCACGTTATAGGCCTTATCCACGAGGTCATACTCGAACATATGGGCACCCTCGTTGGGCTTGAAAGCCATCCGGGCCGCACCGGTGTCCACCTCGATTTCATTATGCCCGTCGAGGTTTCGGTCGTTCACCTCGAACTTGACGCTGTTGGGTTTTCCGGAGGCGTTTCCGGCTATCGTTTCCGCCTTTATGAGCCTCTCATAAACCGCCTGGCGCAGGTGGGGCAGGTAAAGCCCGCCGAAGACGCCGTGCCAATAGGGGCAGTTGCACTGGGCCTGGTAGAGGAGTTTTTTTGCCTGGGCGCGTTTTTTCGACTTCGCAGGCATTGCGGAGACGAGTTTCGAAACCGAGATCATCTTGCCGTACATCTCGCTCGCCTCGGGGTAGCGTGCCTGGAAATTGCGCCAGGTCCCGCCCTTGAGAAAGAAACGTCCCCGGTTAAAAAGGCCGTACTTGGCGAGCTCCTCTTCAATATCTTCAAGTTCTTCGTGGGCTTCAGGGGGAAGGGCCCAGGCCATCATTTCCCTGTAGCTGGCGTCGGGGATGTATATCTTGCCGACAGGGGGGAGGCGCTTCAAGCCATCGGAAAGCGTCACCGTCTCCAGCCAGTCGGCGTTTTCCGTAATCTTGTCCAGGAAGCGCCTGAGCCATCCGTCCTCGAATATGTGCTTGTACGTCTGCGGCCACGAGCCGAACTTCTCCCCGTCGTCGGCGTAGACCATAAGCCTGTCGCCCTCCTCGGTGGCCAGGCCCGAAAGGTACTCGACGGTCTCCTCGGGATTCCTGAACGGTATGAAGTACCTGAGCTTCTCGTCCATCGGGAAGACGTTCAGCAAAGCGCCTCGGTCCTCCGTGATGTAGTACCCCGTTATCGCCTCGCTGCGGCAGCCGGCGAACTTCAAATGCGAATCGTCAACGAGAGTGTACTTGACCCCAGCCTCGGCAAGGTCATACACGAGCGCCTGCTCCCAGACCCTTTCGGCCAGCCACGCCCCGGCCGGGTCGCAGCCGAAGGTCTTCTTCGTGTACTCTCTCTGCATCTGGATTTGCCCGATCCTGTCCTCGCTGGGTAACAGCGGCAAAATAGGCTCGTAGTACGCCCCGCCGATGATCTCAACCCGGCCGGACTTGACCAGGCTTTTGAGATTCTCGATGAACTCCGGGTGGTTGTCGCCGAACCAGTCCAGAAGCGGCCCGCTGTAGTGCAGGCTGATAGCCAGGTTCGGGTATTCGCCCAGGACGTCGAGGAAGGGCTTGTAGCACTTCTGGTACGCGTCCTCGAAGACGAAGTCGAAGTTGCCCACCGGCTGGTGGTTGTGAAGCGCCATTGCGAAAAGGATTTTTTTACTCATTACTCTTGCGTCGGCAGGGAAGCCTGCGCTCCCTCTGCAGACCTATGCCCCTTTCTTCTTGAGTGTCTCGTCGTAGAGTTTCTCATACTCGGCGGCGCTGCGCGCCCAGGACCAGTCCTGGCCCATTCCCGCCTGGACCAGTGCGGCCCAGCGCTTCTTGTCCTCGAAGGCATCGAGGGCGCTGCGCAGCGCGCCCAGAAGCGCGCCCCCCTCGTACGGCTCGAACGAAAAGCCGTTGGCGGTGCCCGCCTTGACATTCGCGTCGGTCGCATTGATTACCGTGTCGGCAAGGCCGCCCGTGGCCCTCACTATCGGCACGGTGCCGTATTTCAAGCTGTACATCTGGTTCAAGCCGCAGGGTTCGTAGCGCGACGGCATCAGGAACATATCCGCCCCCGCCTCTATAAGATGCGCTAAGCGGTTGTCGAACGTGAGGAACATTCCGGCTTTATCGGGATATTCGGCCGCTATTTCCTCAAGGAGCTTGTGGTACTTCTCAAGGCCCGTGCCCAGCACCACCAACTGCAGGTCCTCCTGCATCATCTCGCCGATAATCTCGGCGATAAGGTCGAAACCCTTCTGGTCGGCAAGGCGGGATATCATACCCACAAGCGGCACCGAGGGATCCTGCTTGAGGCGGGCCTCCTTCTGCAGGGCCTTCTTGCAGGCCGCTTTTCCCGAAAGCTTCTTCGCCGAATAGCGCGAGGGAATCAGCTTGTCGGTCTGAGGGCTCCAGGCTGCGTAGTCGATGCCGTTTAGTATCCCGACAACATCAGCCGACCGATCGCTCAAGACCCCCTGCAGGCCGGCGCCGAGTTCCTCGTCAACCTGGATTTCCTTGGCGTACGTGGGGCTCACCGTGGTTATCGTATCGGAAAAGACGATTGCGCCCTTGAGGAAGTTCACCTTGCCGAAAAATTCCAGCTCCTTGTAGTTGAAATGCTCCCAGCCGATGTTCGTCAGCGGTATGTCCCAGTGCCAGAAAAGGCCCTGGTAGGCCATATTGTGGATCGTGAAAACGTTGGCGGCCTGTGAAATCACCTCATCGTCGTTGTAGCCCACCCTGCAGTAGACCGGTATGAGCCCCGCCTGCCAGTCGTTGGAGTGGATCACGTCCACTTCCAGTTCGAGGGCCCTTATCGCTTCGAGGACGCCGCGGCTGAAAAAGACGAAGCGGGAGCAGTTGTCCGGATAATCGCCTTGCGAGTCCCCATAGGCTCCGCCCCTGTCAAAGAAGCGGTCGTTGGCGAGGAAATAGACATCCACCTTGCTGCCGGGCAGCTTGCGCGTCCATATTTCCCCCTGGACCATATCCGACCCCACCGGGACCAGAACCGTGTGCGGCGTCTTCCTGAGACGGAACTTCTCCCTGACCTGCCGGTAAAGCGGCGTGAAAATGGAC